>DASZOD010000066.1:0-9526 GCA_035550935.1 Egibacteraceae bacterium
GGTCGGGCGGCGGGTGGGCGGCCGGCTCCTGCGGGCGCGGGTCTGCCCGCCCCGCTGGCGGGCCGGCAGGCGCCTGGTGGTGTCGCGGCTCACCGGCGGCTCAGGTCTCCACGAGCAGCGGGAGGATCACCGGCCGACGACCCACCTGGTCGCGCCAGAAGCGACCGAGGGTCTGGGACACGGTCCGGCGGATCACCGCCGGGTCGCCGTCCTGGTGTGGGCGGGTGAGCTCCTCGGCGAGCGTCTTCGCGGCGAGGTCCAGCAGCAGGGACTGCTCGGGCTCGTAGATGACGCCCTGCTGGACCACCTGGGGTTCGCCGGCCAAGCGGCTGTGCTGGTCGATGACCACCACCGCGACGCAGATGCCCTCGCTGGACAACCGTTCGCGGTCGCGCAGCACGGCGTGGCCGACGTCGCCGACGCCGAGCCCGTCGACGTACACCCGCCCGGGCGCGAACGGCTGGTCGCGGCGCACCCGGCCGTCTTCGAGCAGCAGCGTGTCGCCGTCCTCGCAGACCAGCGCGCTCTCGGGCGGCGTGCCGGTGTCGACGGCGATCTTCGCGTGCGCCACGAGGTGGCGGTACTCACCGTGCACCGGCACGAACGCGGCCGGGCGCACGATGCTGTGCAACAGCTTCAGCTCGTCGGCGCCGGCGTGGCCGGAGACGTGGACGTCGGCGATGCCCTTGTAGACCACCTCGGCGCCCTGGCGGAACAGGCCGTTGACCGAGCGGGAGATCGCCGCCTCGTTGCCGGGGATGACCGAGGAGGCCATCACCACCGTGTCGCCGGGCTCCAGCTGGACCTGCTTGTGCTGACCGGCGGCCATCAGCGACAGGGCCGCGTAGGGCTCGCCCTGCGACCCGGTGCAGATCATCACCGCCGCGTCGCGGTCCAGGCGCTCGAGGTCGCCGAGGTCGACAAGGTCGCCGTCGCCGTGGTGCAGGTAGCCGAGCTCGCGGGCGATCGGCATGTTGCGGGTCATCGAGCGACCGACGAAGCAGAACTTGCGGCCCACCGCCGTCGCGGCGTCGATCACCTGTTGGACGCGGTGGATGTGGCTGGCGAAGGTGGTCACGATGATGCGCCCGCGGGCACTGGCGAAGACGTCGCGCAGGGTCTTGCCGATGCTGCGCTCGCTGGGCACGTGGCCGGGCTTGTCGGCGTTCGTGGAGTCAGCCAGCAGCAACGCGACGCCCTCGTCACCGATGGCTGCCAGGTGGGGCAGGTCGGTGGGTCTGCCGTCGATCGGCGTGGGGTCGAGCTTGAAGTCGCCCGAGTGCAGGATCGTCCCGTGGGGCGTGTGGAAGGCCAGCGCCAGCCCGTCGGGGATCGAGTGGCAGACGCTGACGAACTCGATGTCGAAGGGCCCGGTCTCCAGCCGCTCCCCCGCCTCGACCTCGCGCAGGTCGGCGTCGACGTCGGGGTACTCCTCGAGCTTGGCACGCAGCAGGGCCAGGGTCAGGCGCGTCGAGTAGATCGGCACGGCGGGGAACTCGCGTAGGAAGAACGGCAACGCCCCCATGTGGTCCTCGTGGCCGTGGGTGATGACGACGCAGTGCAGGTCGTCGGCGCGCTGTCGCAGGCCGGACCAGTCGGGCAGGATGAGGTCGATGCCGTAGTGCTCGGCGTCGGGGAAGATCAGGCCCACGTCGATCAGCGCGATCCGGCCGTCGACCTCGACGCTGGCCATGTTGCAGCCGATCTCGCCGAGTCCGCCGAAGAACGCCCCCCGGACCGGCGCGCCGGCGTCGCCGCGGGACCCCACCTAGAGGACTCCCAGCGCTTCCAGCGCGTCGCGGACCGCGGCGACGCAGGCGTCGTCGGCGTCGGCCAGCGGCGGGCGGACCGGCCCGGCGGGCAGCCCGGCCAGGCCGAGTGCGGCCTTGACCGGCACCGGGTTCGTGTCGACGAACAGCGCCTTGAACAGCGGCAGTAGGCGCCAGTAGAGCTCGCGGGCCTTGCCCGGGTCTGTGGGGAACACCTCGACGAGCCGCGCGAGGTCCTCGCCGACGAGGTGCCCGGCGACGCTGACGACGCCCACGCCGCCCACCGCCAGCTGCGGCAGCAGCGCGGCGTCGTCACCGGCCCACAGCTCGAAGGTCGACGGAGCCCGCGCGGCCAGCCAGGCGGCGTCGGCGTAGTTGCCGACCGCGTCCTTGACGCCGCGGATGTTCGGCGCCGCCTCGGCCAGGCGCAGCAAGGTGGCCGGGGCGATCTCGCAGGCCGTGCGCGAGGGGATGTTGTACAGCAGCACCGGTAGCTCCGTGGCTGCGGCCACGGCCAGGAAGTGCGCCTCCAGCCCGCGCTGGGACGGCTTGTTGTAGTAGGGGGTGACGACCATGATCCCGTCGACGCCGCGGGCGGCGGCCTGGCGCGTCAGCTCGATGGTGGCGGCGGTGTCGTTCTTGCCGCAGCCGGCGACGACGGTGGCGTGACCGCCCACCGCCTCGACGACGGCCCCGAACAGATCGAGGGTCTCGGCGTGCGTGAGCGTGGGCGACTCGCCGGTGGTGCCCGCGACCACGACGCCGTCGTTGCCGTGCTCGACGAGGTGGACGGCCAGGCGCTGTGCGCCGTCGAGGTCCAGGGCCCGGTCGGTGGTCATGGGACTCACCATGGCGGTGAGCACCCGCCCGAAGCTGGGCACGGCTCCTCCTGGGAGGCAGTGGACAAGAACGTTTTGCGAGTCTACCGGCACGCCCCGCGGCGACGCGTGAAGCGCGTCGGCGCCACGCACCGGTGGCGCCACCTCGCCTGGCGGCGTCATGGCGTCATGGGATGACGGTTGTGCTAGCATCATGCATCATGCCGCGCACCACGCTCAACATCGACGCGTCGGTACTCAGAGAGCTGAAACGTCTGCAGCGCCGAGAGGGCAAGTCCCTGGGCCAGTTGGTCTCGGAGCTGCTCGTGCGCGCCTTGGCGGAGGACCGGACGGCGGACTCGACCGAGCCCTTTCGGTGGCTCTCCCAGCCAATGCGGGCGCAGGTTGACCTCGATGACAAGGACGCGCTGCAATCGGTCCTGGACCGGACGTGAGCGCGACTCTCGACGCCAACATCCTGCTGTACGCCTCAGACGAGGCCAGTCAGCGGCATGCTGCGGCGGCCCAGCTCCTCGGGCGGTTCGCAGCCGGTCCGGACCTGCTGTACCTGTTCTGGCCGGTGATCATGGCCTACTTGCGGATCGCGACGCACCCAGGGGTGTTCGAGCAGCCCCTGGCACCGCAGGCGGCGCGCAGCAACATCGGCACACTGCTGGCGAAGCCTCACGTCCGTGCACCCGGCGAGTCCGGCGGCTTCTGGCGTGTCTTCGAGCGTACGGCCTCTCAGGGCGTGATTCGCGGCAACCTGGTCAGCGATGCGCACCTGGTAGCGCTCATGCGGCAACATGGCGTTGCGACGATCTGGACCTCCGACCGCGACTTCCGCCGCTTCGACACCATCTCGGTACGCGACCCGTTCGCCTAGGTCCTAAGGCACGATGATCACCTGCTGGGCCACGGTGAGCACGCTGAGCGCGCTGAGCAGCGCCGCGCTGACAGCGACGGCGACAGCCAGGAGCCGGCCCCCCAGGGGGCGGGCGACCGCGACGATCAAGGGAAACGCGGTGAGGATGAAGCGCGGGCGAGCCTGCAGCCTGCGCGACAGCAGCGCCAGGACGATCACCCCGACGGCGTACACGACCAGCTCGGCGGGCGGCCGCCAGCGCCACAGCAGCACGGCGGCGACGGCGACGAACGCCAGGCCCGCCACGGCCACGACGACCGGCGCGTTGGCGGGGTCGCGCACGGCGATGGCGACCTCCCGCAGCGTGCGGTAGCCGAAGTCGACGCGCTCGCCCCAGCCGTGGCGCTGCACCAGCAGCCAGGCGGCCGGTTGGCCGGTGTGGGCCCACAGGTAGCCGAAGAAGCCCAGCAGCCCCAGCGGCGCCAGTGCTGGCGCAGCCAGCGCTCGCAGGTCCCGGTCGCGGCGGTAGGCGGCCACCGCCGCCCAGGCGCAGCAGGCCACGAGCACGACGGCGTTGGGCCGCGACGCCGTCGCCACCGCGGCGGCCAGACCCGCGGCCAACCACCGGCGGGCCAGCAGCGCCAGCAGGCAGGTGATGGCCAGGGTCAGCATCAGCCCCTCGGCGTAGGCCAGCGACAACACGAACGAGCCGGGGAAGAAGGCGAACAGCGCCACGGCCCGGTCGGCGGCTTCCCGATCCGCCACACGCTCCACCAGCGCCCACAGCGCCAGCGCCGCCGCGGTGCCGAACACGGCGGCCAGCGCCACAGCCGAGGCCAGCTCGTGCAGGCCAGTCAGCGTCGACAGGCCCCTGATCAGCAGGGGGTACAGGGGGAAGAACGCGATCGCGTCGGCCACGTCGCTCTCGCCCTGGGGCACCACGGTCGGGTACCCGTGGGCGGCGACGTCCGTGTACCAGCGGCCGTCCCAGACGCCCAGGGCGTCAAGGATCCCCAGGTCGCCGTGCAGCAGGGCGCCCAGCGCGACCGACCCCAGCACCAGCACGCGGGACGCCGCGTACAGCACCAGCGGCCGGAGCAGGACCCGGCCCTGGCGCAGCAGCGGGCCGACCCCGGCCCGCGGCAGCGACGTCATGCCGGGGCACTGCCCGCCGAGGTGGTCTCGGAATCTCGTCGGTCAATGTTGACAGTGGAAACATAGAAGCCTATGTTGGCACCGTCAACTTGCCGCGTCGGGGACGGGGATCGGAGGGTCGGTGGAACCGTCGCCCACGGACGCGTACCACCACGGCGACCTCGGGCGGGCCCTGCTGGAGGCGGCCCTCGAGCTCGTCGCCGAGCGCGGACCCGCCGGGTTCACCTTGCGGGAGGTCGCCCGCCGGGTGGGGGTGTCGCACGCCGCTCCCTACCGGCACTTCGCTCACAGGGACGCGCTGCTACAAGCGGTGGCCGAGGAGGGCTTCTCGGCCATGCGAGACGCCATGGTGCAGGCCTGCGAATGCCACGAGACGCCCCAGAGCCGCTTCCAGGCGTTGGGCATCGCCTACGTGCGCTTCGCCGTCGACCACCCCTCCCACTTCCGGGTGATGTTCGGACCTCACAGCACCAAGGACGACAACGCCTCGCTGGCACGGGTCAGAGACCAGACCTTCGGGCTGCTGCTCGAGGCCGTTGTCGCCTGCCAGCAGGCCGGGGTGGTGCGCCCCGGGGCTACCCACGAGATCGCCATCGCCGCCTGGTCGGTGGTCCACGGCCTGGCGTTCCTCCTCATCGACCGTCCATCCCGGCGCATCCCCCCCGAGGTCGCGGCCGAGGAGCTCGCCCGCCTGGTGACCACCACCCTCATGGAGGGCATGCGGCGCCGGGACTGACCGGCGAAAGGGCACCCACGATGACCGACGCATCCAAGCAGCTGGCCGGCATCCTGCTGCTCGCCGTCACCGCGATCGAGTTCGGCGGGCTGTCCCTGCTCGCCCTGATCCGCAAGCGGGACCCCGGCTACCTGGACAACCCGCTGCGGCAGGCGTTCTTCCGTGCCGGACACGCCCACGCCGGCGTGCTGGTCGTGGTGGCCCTGCTGGGCATCCTGTACGTCGACCAGACGTCCCTGTCGGAGACCACCCGCACGATCGCCCGCGAGAGTCTGGCCGCCGCCCCGATCCTGGTGTCGGCCGGCTTCTTTTTGTCGGTCGTCTCGCCGCGCGCCGAGCGACCCAACCGCATGCTCGTGCTCGTCTACCTGGGAGCCGTCGCTCTCGCCGTCGGCGTCGTCACGCTCGGGGCGGGCCTGCTGTAGCGGCGACGGGCCTAGCCCCTGGCCGGGGCGTCCCGGGCGGCGCGGCGCGCCTCGGCGGCGCGCTCGGCCTCCAGCCGCTCCAGCTCGGACTCGCCGTGGTCGACGAAGCGCATCATCTCGGCTACGGCCCGGTGGCCGGCCTGCTCGGCGATCAGCCGGTGCATCTGCTGGGCGACGCGCCGGTAGGAGGGATGCCCCTGGGGGGTGGTGCGCAGCTCCAGCAGGTGCATGGCCGCCCGGGCGTTGAGCTGGATCGAGTAGCGCACGCGCCAGGCGAAGCCGACGGCGTACTGGGCCTGGCGGGGCAGGTCGGGCACCAGACGCTCCCACAGCGCGGCCTGGCGCGCCATGGCGCGGTGCCAGACCGCCTCGGCTCCGGCCTCGGCGACCTCAGGCGGCGTGAGGTAGCCGTGGCGCGGCGACAGCTCCTGCCACTCGATGGTCAGCGTCCGGTGGCGCTGCAGGTCGCGGAACGCGCCGTAGTCGCTGCACACGTCGAAGCGGTACCAGACCCGCTCCAGGGCGCGTCCGGGCTTGTGGCGACGGTTGCCACGCTCGCCGACGTAGGCGTGCACCACGCGCAGCCGCTCGGCCACAGACATCCGTTCCACCACGGCCCGCAGCTGGGCCTCGGGCAGGTGGCTGTGGGGATACAGCATGCCGGTGACGAGCTCGACCTCGCCCCCGCGCGACCAGTCGACCAGGCTGACCTCAGGCGCAGGCTCGGGCGCCACGCCGGCAAGCAGCTCGCCGGCGGCGGCGCGGGTCGCGTCCCGGGTGCCGGCCAGGTAGCGGCCCCAGGCCTCGCCACGGTCGGGGCGGTCGACCCGCACGAGAAAAGAGGGGATGACCCGTCGCAGCTCGCCGAGCATGGCGTCGCCGACGTCGCGGGCCTCGGCCAGCTCGTGGGCGCGCAGCCGCACCAGCAGCTGCTCGTAGGCCTGACCGGAGGCGAAGACGCCCACGTTTGAGACGGTCGCGGCCGGCAGCAGCCCCCGCAGCACATCGCAGACCTTGGCGGTGATGGCGTTGCTCCAGGCCCGCTCAGACGTGGCCTCGTCGCGGGGGAAGCACCGCGCCGCCCAGGCCCGCAGCGGAGCGAACAGCGCGCTGTAGGCGTCGAAGACCGCGTCGAGCTCGGCCTCGTAGGCGCCCGCGTGGGGCGAGGCCATGACGTCGGGGTCGCGGTAGTAGCGGTGGCGGCCGCCGGGACGGTCGTCGTAGCGCTGGTAGCGGGTGGACTGCTCGAGGTAGGCCGCCAGCCGCCCCCACTCGATCACCTTCGTCAACAGGTTCGAGGCCTGTTCGACCGCGACGTGGGCAGCGCCGAGCTGGGCGACCGACTCGTCGCCGTAGTCGGCGAACACCCTGGCGTACAGCCGCCCGGCCCGGGTAGCCGCCTCGCCGTCGGGGTCCGCCGCCGCGCTCGCCCCGCTGTCCAGGTCGGCGGCGAACTCGTCGAGCAGCAGCCGCCGCAGGCTCTTGGCCGAGCGCGAGTAGCGGGCGAACAGCGCGCCCTTGACCACCTCAGGCAGGTTGACGAGGGCGAACACCGGGCCGTCGAGGTCGGTGAAGTAGCGCCGGAGGACATCGGCCTCCTGGTCGGTCCAGCGCTCGACGACGTAGGGGTGGGAGGGCGCGGTCATGGTGGGCGCAGTGTAGGCACCGGCCCGCACCCGGCGGCGCTAGGCCGCCCGGCGCTCCGGCGCAGCCCACGTATCAGGGGCGGGCCTTTTCTGCTCTTGTCGTCAGGCGGTGCGTGGTCAGGGGGACTTGTACTTGTGGCGGGGCAACTCACCCGCCGACCGGGGCCGGTCGGGGTCGCCGACGGGCAGCTGACACCGCTACTGCTGTGGCTGCGGGTCGGCGGGTCGGCGGACACCGGGACGGTCGTGCGCTGGGACCCTGCGGCGCGCACGGTCCGCTACCGGCGCACCTACCTTGACCCCGAGGCCAGCTTCGCTGCCGGCTCGCTGGTGCTGCGGACGGTGTCGGCGGCCATGCGTCCGTCGGCGGACGGCTGGTGGCAGTTCTGGCAGGACCTGGAAGGCCAGGCCTGGGAGCGGTCGGCTCCCGGCCGCAGCCGCGGCCGCGACGGGCCGGGCTGGGAAGTCCAGGCGTGGCACGGGCCCAGGAGGTGGGCAGCCCGGGGCGAGGTCGGATCCCCCGACTTCGAGCCGTGGCGCCGTGCGGTGCGCCGGCTGATCGGCGGCGGGCGGGTGCCGTAGCCGCAGGCCGGGGACCCTTGACTGTCCCAGGCGGCGCCGCCGCCGCGCCTTCGTCGCAACCCAGCGCACCACGGGCGTGGGACGAAGCGCTACACCAGCGCCTACAGCAGCGACTCCAGGCCGACGGTCAGGCCCGGCATGGCGGCGACCTTCTTGACCGCCAGCAGCACGCCGGGCATGAACGCGGAGCGGTCGACGGTGTCGTGGCGGATCGTCAGCGTCTGGCCCGGGCCGCCGAACACGACCTCCTGGCTGGCCACCAGTCCGGGCAGGCGCACGCTGTGCACCGCGACGCCGTCGACGAGGTCGCCGCGGGCGGGATGGCCAGCCGGGCCGGCCACGGCCGGCTGCTGGCGCCGGGCCGCGGCGATCACGCGGGCGGTGCGCAGGGCGGTGCCGCTGGGCGCGTCGAGCTTGCCCTCGTGGTGCAGCTCGGTGACCTCGGCGTGCGGCAACACCCGCGCGGCCTCCTGGGCCAGCTGCATCAGCAGGACCGCCCCGACGGCGAAGTTGGGAGCCACCATCAGGTTGGCGGGGCCGGTGAGCGCCGCCAGCCCGGCCAGGTCGTCGTCGCTAAGGCCGGTGGTGCCCACCACGGCGTGCACGCCGTGCTCGAGCAGCCAGGCCACGTTCGCCCTCACGCTGGCGGGGACCGTAAAGTCGACCGCGACGTCGGCGCCGGCGTCCAGGACCGCCTCCAGGCCGTCGCCGGAGCCGATGCGGGCCACCAGCTCACAGTCGGGATCGGCGTCCACCGCGTCGCAGGTCACCCTGCCCATGCGGCCGTAGGCACCCACCACGGCGACGTGGATCACGCCCGCCACCGTCACGCGGCGTCGGGCTGGATCCAACGCTCGAAGGCACCGCGGTCGGCGTCCTCGAAGGGGCCGACGACCGCCAGGGTGAAGGGGCCGGCGAGCAGCTGGCGGGCCAGCGTCAGCACGTCGTCGGCGCTCACCGCCTCGACGGCGGCGATGGTCTCGTCCAGGCTGAGCAGCTGGGTGTCGGTCGTCAACGCCTTGCCGAGGCGGTTCATGCGGCTGCCGGTGTCTTCCAGGGCCAGCACCGTCGAGCCGACCAGGTGCCCCTTGGCCCGCGCCAGCTCGGCCTCGAACAGGCCGCCGTCGACGAGCGTGCGCAACTCGCCCCGGACCACCCGGAGCACCTCGTCGACGCGGTGGGGGGCCGTGCCCGCGTAGATCGCGAACGTGCCCGCGTCGACGTGCATGCCGGTGTAGCTGTACACCGAGTACACCAGGCCGCGGCGCTCGCGGACCTCCTGGAACAGCCGGCTGGCCATGCTGCCGCCCAGCGCCTGGTTGAGCACGCTGGCGACGAAGCGCCGGTCGTCCGCGCGGGCGATGCCAGGGCCGCCGAGCACCAGGTGGGCCTGCTCGGTGGGGCGGTGACGCAGCACCGCCCGCGGTGGCTGCGCCGGCCCCGGTGGCCGGCGGCGCACGGTGCGCGGCCCGGCGTCCGGCTCGCCGAGCACGTCACCGACCAGCTCGACGACCCGTTCGTGGTCGAGGC
>DASZOD010000067.1:0-6093 GCA_035550935.1 Egibacteraceae bacterium
GCGCTGAAGGCGGGTCGGCTGGTGAGCCCCGCAGAGGCGTTGGCGGTCGTCTCCGGGGGTGAAGGCTACGCGTCCCGCGGGGGCCACAAGCTGGCGGCGGCGCTGGACGACTTCGGCGTCACGGTGGCGGGCCGCCACTGCCTGGACGCGGGCGCCTCCACCGGGGGGTTCACCGACGTGCTGCTGCGGCGCGGCGCAGCTCGCGTCGTGGCGGTCGACGTCGGCTACGGCCAGCTTGACTGGCGGCTGCGCCGCGACGAACGCGTGGTCGTGCTGGACCGTACCAACGTGCGTCACCTGTCGGCGGCCGACGTGGGCCAGCCTGCCCCAGAGCTCGTCGTGGCCGACCTGTCGTTCATCTCTCTGCGCCTGGCGCTGCCGGCGCTACGCGCGGTCGCCACTCCCAGCGCCGACCTCGTGGCACTGGTCAAGCCCCAGTTCGAGGTGGGGCCGCAGCGGGTCGGCAAGGGCGGGGTGGTCCGCGACCCGCAGGCCTGGCTGCAGGCTGTGACCGGGGTGGTGTCCGAAGCCCGCCGGCGCGGGCTGGGCCTGGCGGGCGCGGCCCCGTCGATGCTGCCCGGCCCCGCCGGCAACGTCGAGTTCTTCGTGCACCTGTCCGCCGCCGGCGTGGCCGACCCGGCCGCCGTCCTCGGCTCGGCGGTGGAGGCCGGTAGGGCGCTGGTCCCCGCAGGCGCCGCCGCCGGGCCCGGGCGCGCTGGCAGGCGACCCTGACCGGGCCTAGCATGCCGCCGTGAGCTGGCAGCAGCGCGCGGGCAGCACCCGCATCGGCTTGGTCGTGCATGGCGGGCGGCCGGCTGCGCGCACGGCCGCACACCAGGCGGCTCAGCTCCTGCGCAGCCCTGGCGTGGAGCTCGTCGGCTGCCTGTCCGACGGCTGGAGCGACGCCCACATCGAGGAGCGCGACGACGCGGACTTCGGGGTGGGTCTCGACGTGGTCCTCGTCTTCGGAGGCGACGGGACGTTCCTGCGGGCGGCCTACCTGGCCCGCGACCGGGGGGTGCCGCTGCTGCTGGTCAACCTGGGCAGGCTGGGGTTCCTGGCGGAGGTGGAGGTGGGCGACGTTCCCGAGGCCGTCGGGCGGGTCCTCGCCGGCGACTTCGTCGTCGAGGAGCGCATGACCCTGACGATCGACGTGTGCGACGCCCAGGGCGCGGTGACGGGTACCAGCTGGGCGCTCAACGAGGCGTCGGTGGAACGGACGGTCCCCCAGCGCCTGGTCGTGCTGGAGGTCCGTGTCGGGGAGACGCTGTTCGCGCAGGTGCCCGGCGACGGCGTCATCCTGGCCACGCCGACGGGGTCCACCGCCTACGCGTTCAGCGCCGGGGGGCCGATCATGTCGCCGCTGGTCAATGCCATCCTGCTCCAGCCCGTCGCGCCGCACTCGCTGTTCGACCGCACGCTGGTCGTCGAACCTGGCGAGTCGCTGTCGGTGCGCCCGGTGACCGAGGACAATCCCTGCGTGGTCAGCTGCGACGGCCGTCAGCCGCTGCGCGTCCCCCTCGGCGGGGAGGTCCGGGTCGCGCGGGGCGACGCACCGGTGCGCCTGGCCCGCCTGGGTCGCTTCGACTTCTATAAACGGGTGCGGGAGAAGTTCGGGCTGCGCTGAGGGGTCGCTGCCTAGACTGCTCAGCGTGCTGGAGGAACTGCTGATCCGCGACCTCGGCGTGATCGCGGAGGTCGGGTTGACGCTGGCGCCCGGCTTGAACGTGGTGACCGGCGAGACCGGCGCGGGCAAGACGATGGTGGTCTCGGCCCTGGAACTGCTGCTCGGTGTGCGCGCCGACTCCGCCCGCGTGCGCGCCGGAGCGACCGGAGCCCTGGTGGAGGGCCGCCTGCGGCCCCCGCCGCCCGGCTCGCGGGAGTGGCTCGCCGAGGGCGACGACGAGCTGGTGGTGTCCCGGGAGGTCCTCGCCGGGACCGCCGCGGCCGGCCGCAGCCGTGCCCGGATCGGTGGTCGGCTCGCGCCGGTCTCGGCGCTGGCGGCCACCGTGGGCGCGGTGGTCGACGTGCACGGCCAGTCCGAGGTCACGCGCCTGTCGACCGCCGCGGCCCAGCGCGACCTGCTCGACCGTTACGGCGGCCCACAGCTGGCGGGCGCGGCGGCGCGCCACCGCGCCGCGTACGAACGCTGGCGGAGCGCCGAAGCCGAGCTGGAGCGCCTGCGCGGCGACGCCCGCGAGCGTGCCCGGCAGCTGGACCGGCTGCGCTTCGAGCTGGGCGAGATCGACGCCGTCGCGCCGGTCGCAGGGGAGGAGATCGAGCTGCAGGCGCAGCTGCAGCGCCTCGAGCAGGCCGACGCGCTGCGGCTCCACGCCGCGTCGGCCGCGGCGGCGTTGACCGACGACGGCGGCGCCCGCGACCGCCTGGGGTGGGCGGTGGCCGAGCTGCGGACGGTGGCCGGCGTCGACGCCGAGCTGGACCGGCTGCACCAGCGGCTGGAAGGGCTGGCAGCCGAGGCACAGGACCTCGGCTTCGAGCTCGTCTCCTACGGCGAGCGCATCGTCTTGGACCCGCAGCGCCTGGAGCTGCTGCGCCAGCGCCGGGCGGCGCTGGCCGCCCTGGCGCGCAAGTACGGGCCCGACGCCGCGGCGGTGGTCGCCTACGCAGAGGACGCCCGTACGACGCTGGCGGCTCTGGAGCACGGCGACGAGCGCGCTGGCGCCCTGGCGGCCGACGTCACGGCGTTGCGCGCCGAGGTCGCCGGAACCGCACGGCAGCTGACGGAACTGCGCTGCGCGGCGGGGCGCGGCCTGGCCCGGGCAGTCGAGGAGCACCTGGCCGAGCTGGCGCTGCCCGATGCGCGGGTGGTCGTGGCGGTCGAGTCCGTGCCGCTGGCCCCCCACGGCGCCGACCGGGTCGCCTTCCTGCTGGCCGCCAACCCCGGGCAGCCGCCGCTGCCGCTGGCCACGGCCGCCTCGGGCGGCGAGCGCAGCCGTTTGGGCCTGGCTCTGCGCCTGGCCCTGGCCGACGTCGACGCCACCGGGGTCCTGGTATTCGACGAGGTCGACGCGGGCATCGGTGGCACGACGGCTCTGGCGGTGGGCCGCAAGCTGGCGCGTCTGGCCCGCCACCGCCAGGTGCTGTGCGTGACCCATCTGGCGCAGCTGGCGGCGTTCGCGGACGCGCACTTCGTCGTCTCCAAACGGTCCCAGGGCCGGCGGGCGGTCGCCTCGGTGCGCCGGCTGAGCGAGCCCGACCGGGTCGCCGAGCTGTCGCGCATGCTGTCGGGCGCCGGCAGCCCGGCGGCGGCGGAGCACGCCGCCGAACTGCGGGCCCTCGCACTGGGCGGTGCCGGGGCGCATCCGCGGTGATCCAGGGGGCCGCCCGGTTTGGCGTGGCCGTCGACCGCTGTGGTTCAATGCCGCGACATCGCGGTCGCGCGCCGCCGCTGTCGCTGGCGATCGTGGAGCGACGCCGTCGGGTCGGTGGCGTGTCCCAGCCCCTTCTGGAGCATCCGTGACCGTGCGAACCCCCGACATGCGCACCCTTGGCCATCTCGGCGACACGGTGCAGATCCCGTCGCGACGGCCGCGGCTGTTCTCCCGCCGCGGCGCCGGCCGGCACGGACGCCGCCGGCTGCCGCCTCCCCTGGCCGCCGCCCTGGGCGCGGTGCTGCTGCTGGCGCTGTGGCTGGCGCTTGCCGCGCGCAGCCAGACCCTCGACGACAGCCAGCCAGGTGTCGCCGTACCGGCGCCCGCGGAGGCCCCAGTCCCCGCACGGCCCGGCTCGGCCGAGCGCGCGGCCCGGGACGCGCGCCGCGGCGGCCCTGCGGTGTTCGCCGAGTTCGATGGCTTCCCCCTGGGCCTGCCTCACCCCAGCCCGGTCCTGGTCGCCTTCCACGAGTCCGACAACCCCGAGGCCGTGGCACTGACCCCCGTGGGCCGGCTGGCGGGCAACGACAACCCGGTGAGGTTCCGCCCGGGCCCCGACACCGTCGGCCCCGCCTACCACGTCCTGGCCTCGCAGGGGCGACCGCGACCGGCCACCAGCGCCGCCGACGTCGTGGTCGCCGCCAGCGACTGGGTGGGCGCGCCGGTCGACGGGCGGGTGGTGGAGGCGCGCGAGTACGTCCTGTACGGCAGCCTGCGCGATTGGCGGATCGTCATCGAGCCCGACGAACGCCCCGACCTGCACGTCCTGCTGGTCCACCTGTACCGGCCGGCGGTGGACGCCGGCGACCGGGTCCGGGCGGGCACCCCGCTGGGCAGGGCGCGGCTGCTGCCGGTGGACAGCCCGGTGGACCGCGTCGCCGGCCGGCGCCTGCCTCACGTCCACCTGCAGGTGACGGCCGCCACCGACCTCGACCTCGTCGACCCCAACGAACCCGCGCTGCCGGCTGACCCCAGCACCGACGGCGCGTAGCGACCGACTCCGGGTGGCCGCACCGGGTCGTTGAGCTCGCCAGGACAAGGCTGGTACCGTGGGCGCAGGCCGCGCTGGTCCAGGTCCCTTGCCGGGAGGGACGCCGGTGCGGGCGGCCTTCCCCGCGTGCAGCCCACGTGCAGCCACTGGAGGTCGATCGGGCGTGGCCAAACACATACTCGTCACCGGCGGGGTGTCGTCGTCGCTGGGCAAGGGCATCACCGCGGCCTCTCTGGGCCGGCTGCTGAAGGCCCGGGGGCTGCGGGTCACGATGCAGAAACTCGACCCGTACGTGAACGTGGATCCCGGCACGATGAACCCGTTCCAGCACGGGGAGGTGTTCGTCACCGAGGACGGCGGCGAGACCGACCTCGACCTCGGCCACTACGAGCGCTTCATCGACGAGAACCTGCACCGCGCCTCCAGCGTCTCGACCGGTCAGATCTACTCGGCGGTGATCGCCAAGGAACGGCGCGGCGACTACATGGGCGAGACCGTCCAGGTCATCCCTCACGTCACCAACGAGATCAAGGCCAGGATCCTGGCGCTGGCCGACGACGCCGACGTCGTCATCACCGAGGTCGGCGGCACCGTGGGCGACATCGAGGGCCTGCCGTTCCTGGAGGCCATCCGCCAGCTGCGCTACGACGTGGGACGGGAGAACATCTGCTACGTCCACTGCGCGCTCGTGCCGTTCATCGCCCCCACGGGCGAGCTGAAGACCAAGCCGGCCCAGCACTCGGTGCGCGAGCTGCGCAGCATCGGCATCCAGCCCGACGCGGTGGTGTGCCGCAGCGACCGACCCCTGTCGCGCGAGCTCAAGCGCAAGATCGCCTTGCTGTCGGACGTCGACCTGGAGGCGGTGGTCAGCGCCCACGACGTCGAGTCTCTCTACCGTGTCCCGCTGGTGCTGCGCGACGAGGGCCTCGACGCGTTCCTGGTCCGCCGGCTGGGCCTGGACCCGGCGGTCGAGGCGGACATGGCCGAGTGGGACGCGATGGTCGCGCGGGCCCTTGCGCGCAGCGACGCGGTGCGCATCGCCGTGGTCGGCAAGTACGTGTCGCTGCCCGATGCGTACCTGTCGGTGGTCGAGGCGTTGACCCATGCAGGGATCCACCACGGCGTGGAGGTCGACATCCGCTGGGTGTCCGCCGACGAGCTGCAAGCGCCCAGGGGCGTCCCGGGCGCGGCCGAACGCAGCCTGGGCGGGTGCCACGGCGTGCTGGTGCCCGGCGGGTTCGGGATGAGAGGGATCGAGGGCAAGATCGCCGCCGCCCGGCACGCCCGCGAGCGCCACCTGCCCTACCTGGGCATCTGTCTGGGGCTGCAGGTCGCCGTGGTCGAGTACGCCCGCCACGTGCTGGGGTTGACCGACGCCCACTCCAGCGAGTTCGCGCCCGACTGTCCCGACCCGGTGGTCGACCTCCTGCCCGACCAGCACGGCATCACCGACCTGGGCGGCACCATGCGCCTGGGCGTCTACCCGTGCAAGGTGGCGCCCGGGACCAAGGCCGCCGAGGCGTACGCCGAACCGGTGGTCTACGAGCGCCACCGTCACCGCTGGGAGGTCAACAACCGCTACCGGGCCCGACTCGCCGCCCGCGGGATGGTGTTCAGCGGCCTCAGCCCCGACGAGCGGCTGGTGGAAATGGTCGAACTGGCCGACCACCCGTGGTTCGTGACCACCCAGGCCCACCCGGAGTTCAAGTC
>DASZOD010000068.1:0-3255 GCA_035550935.1 Egibacteraceae bacterium
GATCCGCAGCCTGAGTGCGGCCGGCGCCGTCGCGTTGGGCGCCTGCGCCCCCGGCGAGGAGGCGCCCCCGGGGCCAGCCAGCCCGCGGCCGGAGGCCAGCCCGGAGGCGACGGCGCGGCGGGTGACCCTACGCCTGCCCGGCGAAGACTCCGGCTTCCCCTCGCCGTTCGCCTACCGCCGGGGTCCTGGATACGTGCAGATGAGCTTCCTCTACGACACGTTGCTGTGGAAGGACTCGACCGGCGAGCTGCTGCCGTGGCTGGCTCAGCACTGGGACCGATCCGACGACGGCACCGTCTACACGTTCGACCTGCGCGAGGGCGTGCGCTGGCATGACGGGCGCCCGCTGACCCCCGACGACGTCGTGTTCACCTTCGACTACTACGCCTCCCAGCGGGTCTCGCCGCAGGTGATCGTCCAACCGGTCCCCGGCATCGCCCAGGTCAACGCGACCGGCGAGCGCACCGTCGAGTTCCACCTCGAGCACCCGATCGTCACCTTCGAGCAGTTCGGCGGGGTGGGCGCCGTGCCGATCGTGCCGAGGCACATCTGGGAGGGCATCGACAACGCGGCTCAGGCCACCGACCCGGAGCTGCTCGTCGGCAGCGGACCGTACCGGCTGCAGTCCTACTCGCCCGGCGAGGGCGCCTACCTGTACCGCGCCAACGACGACTTCTTCCTGGGCGCTCCGTTCGTGGAACGCATCGAGAACATCCCGGTCGGCGACGAGCTGACCGCACTGCTGGCCGGCGAGGTCGCCGCCGCCAGCGGCAGCGGGCTGCGCCCCGACGCGCTCGCGCCGTTCGAGGCCGCCGCCAACTTCGAGATCCTCACCGCGCCGCCGGGCTCGTCGACCCTGGCGCTGTACTGGAACCTGGCTCGCGGCGGGGCGTTGGCCGACCTGCGCTTCCGCCGGGCCTGCTGCCACGCCATCGACCGCGAGGACATGGTGCGGCGCCTGTTCGGCGGCAACGGCACGACCGGCAACCCCGGCTGGATCCCCCCCGAGCACCCCTACCACGTCGACGTCGAGCAGTACCCGTTCGACCTGGACCGGGCCAGACGGCTGCTGGACGAGGCCGGCTACGCCGCCGGCCCCGACGGCGTACGCCAGGACCGCGACGGCCGACCGCTGCGCTTCACCCTGCTGGTGGCCGCTCCGCCACCGCCCGCGGTCGACCTCGTGGTCGGCGCCCTGCGTGCGATCGGTGTCGACCTGGCCCCCCAGGCCTTGGACACCCCGACGTTCAACCAGCGCATGATCGCCGGGGACAGCGACATGTCGATGATCGGCTCGGGAGGGATGAATAGCGACCTGGCGCCCGACTACATGCGCCTGGTGTACGCGTCGACCACCGAGCTGACCCAGCACGCCCAGGGCTACGCCAACGCCCGGTTCGACCGGCTGGCCGAAGAGCAGCTGCGCACCCTGGACGAGGCAGAACGCAAGGACACCGTCGCGCGGATGCAGGAGATCGTCGCCGGCGACGTGCCGCTGCTGCCGCTGTTCTATCCCGACTCGTTCTCCATCCACAACCGGCAGGTGTTCGACCAGTGGTACTACACCACCGGCGGCGTCGCCGGGGTAATCCCCACCACGCACAACAAGCAACTGTTCGTCACCGGTCTGCCGACCGGCCTGACCATCCGCCCCTTCGAGGAGTAAGGAGCCCCAAGCATGGTCGACCGCGACACTGTCCGCCGCATCGCCGAGTTCCACGGCCACATGTGCCCCGGACTTGCCATGGGCATCCGCGCCGCCGAGGTCGCCCTGGCCGAGATCGGGCCGCACTCGACCGACGAGGAGGTCGTGGCGATCACCGAGACCGACATGTGCGGGGTGGACGCCATCCAGTTCCTCACCGGCTGCACGTTCGGCAAGGGCAACCTCGTGCACCACGACCACGGCAAGAGCGCCTTCACCTTCATCCGTCGCTCCGACGGCCGCGCCGTGCGGGTCAGCCTGCGCTCCGGGGGCTGGGGGCCCCGCGACCCGCAGCGGGAGGCCCTGGGCGCCAAGGTGCGCGCCGGCGACGCCGACCCCGACGAACGGGAACGCTTCTGGGAGCTGCAGCGCGCCCGCTGCGATCAGATCCTGGACGCTCCTCTGGAGCAGCTCTACGACGTCCGCGAGGTCGCCGTCGAGGCGCCGCGGCCGGCGCGCATCCACACGTCGGTGGACTGCGCCGCCTGCGGCGAACCGACCATGGAGACCCGCGTCCGCCTGCTGGGCGGCCAGCTGCTGTGCGCCTCCTGCTTCGACCAGCGCCTGGCAGGCCCGACGCCGGCCTCGCCGCAGGCACCCACGGCGAGCCCCGCCCGCCGGTGACCGACCGAGCGGGGCCTGCGCCTGCTCTACCCGGGCCGTCATCGTCCACGGCGACGCACCTCGCCATTCCGCCGATCCTTGTGGCCATCGCCGCCGGCTAAGCCGTCACCGCAGGCTGGCCGCCGCCGTCCCTGCCCACCTCGCTGGTGTACGGCGGCGACACGGGCCGTTCGCCCGGCGCCAGCAGGTCATCGTCTACGTGGGGCTGCTGCTTCCTGCACTCGACGCTGCAGACGTGGACCACCGAGATCGCGCCCGAGGCGCGCGGCACGGCGGCCTCGCTTGTCCGCCACCGGCGTGGGCACCGGAACGGCCACCACCAGCCGACCCGCCGCCCGCCCCGCCGGCGCCAGCCCGTCAGCCAGGCGCAGCCGCAGCCGGCGCCCGGTCGGCAGCGTTACCGGCGGGTGGCCGCCGACCGGGTGGTGAGCGTCCTCTCGGAAGCCACTGGCTACAGCAGGCGCAGGCGCCGCAGCGCGTCCCCTAACCAGCTCAGGATCGTCATCGCCCGAGCCTGAGGCGAGGTGGTCGTCGGCCCCCGGGCCTCCGCCGAGGTGCCGGTGTTGGCGGCATTCCGCGCGTGCTCGCAGTTGCGGATGGTGTTGTTGCCGGGCCCGCCGTGGCACTTGTCATCGCCCGGCCCTCCGTCGAGCTCGTCGTCCCCCGGGCCTCCGATGAGGTGGTCGTCGCCCGAGCCTCCGACGAGGGTGTCGTCGCCCTGCCCGCCCACCACGAGGTCGTCGCCGTCACCGGCGCAGATGACGTCATCGCCGTGGAGCCCCAGGATTCGGTCGTCGCCGGCGAGCCCCACGATCACGTCGCGACCGTTGGTGCCGCGAATCCTGTCGTCGCCGGACGTACCCACGATCGTGGCGGGGAACCCGAGACACTCAGGCCCGGCCGGGACGGTCGTGGTCGTGGTGGGC
>DASZOD010000069.1:0-6550 GCA_035550935.1 Egibacteraceae bacterium
CCCCCCGTCGCCCGGCGTGGCCGACAGCGGCGGCGGCGGGACCGCCGCGACCGCCGCGATCAGGAGCGCCACGAGCGCTGCAAGGCCACGGGCAGACCGGGCGGCGGGGCGCGGCACGAACATCGCGGCGAGCCTAGCCCGCAGGAGCGCTCTCACCGCGCATCCGTGCAGCGACACCAGCCCCGACCCTGGGATCCCGCCCGCACGACGACCAGCCCGCACCGGGTAGCTCGGCGGCAGTGCGTCGCCGGGTCGAGCCCGTCATCGACGGCTCAAAGAAGCAACTCGGGCGCGAAGCGTAGACGGGGGCCCTGCGGCACTCCATACTCCCGCGGGGCCATCGCGCGAAGATCCACACCCGGTGATCGACTTCTCCACGCTGACCCTGCAGGAGGCGCAGGCGTACCGCGACGCGTACGCCGCGGCCGTCCCAGAGCGCGTCGCGTGGCTGCGCCATCACTCGCCCGCACCGGCGGGAAGGCCGCGCGCCTCGACGGCTCGCCGGACAGCCTCGTCCCCCTGTGGGAGTGGTTCCTGGGGTGGCTCGCCAGCGGCGCCGAGGCCGAGGGCGTAGAGGGCCGGCCCCCCTGGTACCGGCAGGACCGGGGCAGTGCCTACCTGTCCGACGACGCCCTGTGGGTGATCGACGCGATCGGCTGGTACCTGGCGGAGACGCTGCGCGCTGCGGCGCCGGAGGCGCACTGGGACGTGTACCGCGCCCCGAGGCAACTCCGGGACATCAACCAGCACCGCACGATGCTCCATGGCCTCGGGACGCCGGTGGACTCGGCCGGCGTCGTGTACGGCATGGTGATCGGCATGGTCCTCCATGGCCGGCCCCGCAACCCCCGCGCCCTGCTCGACTTCTACGAGCACAGGTCGGTGGCAGGTGAGCTGGGCCCTGGCGATCCTCCGCGACGACCCTCGGGACCTCGCCCGGCCGGCCGCTCTCGACCCGCTCGACCGCGCCGCGGCCGGCCGGGTCCTCGGCGAGGATCTCCACGCTGGGGACACGCTCGCCGTGGAGGTGCTCGAGACGGTCGCCGAGGACGGGACCCTGCGGTGGCTGACGTTCGGGATCGGTTTCGACACGACCACCACGGACATGGAGCTGGCCCGGCAGCGCCGCGAGTACGCCCAGTTGCTGGACCGGCTCGCGGACCTCGCCGACGCGCTCGACGCACGGCTGCTCGACCCGCAGCGCCGGCGGTCCCTCGAACGCCACGAGCTGCCGAGCATCGCCCAGGCACTGACCTGACACGATCGGGATGCACTCGAGCTCTGCGCCACGGCCTGGTCGCCGTCGTAACGCCGGAGGAGGTCGCCAGGGCCCCGAAGCGACGTCAAGGTCGCCGTTGGTCGTCGAGGGTGACCGGAGGGACCCGAGGCGGCCGCGCCCTTCCATCGGCAAAGGGTGATCGGATCGTGGTGCCGGTGTGGCTCACGATGCCGTCGGGAAGCGCCCGCCGTAGACGGTGCAGATGCGCTGCATGAAAGCATCCCAATGGATGGGGCTGCCGACCTGTGGCGCCGGAGGCGCCGTCCAGTAGGTCGTCGCCGCAAGGTCGACGTTGTCCATGGAGACGACAAGGGCACACTTTGCGTCCAGTCCGACACGATGTGCGCCGGAAGCCATCGTGACGTTGTTGAGTTCGTTGATGCAGTGCTGAACGAGCGCTTCGGGATCCCTGTGCACAGTGATCTGACCCGCAGCCCGCAGCGGAGAGGCGAACATCGGAGCGGCGTTGACGACGACGATCCCTGCTGCGATCGCCTGCGGATCGTAGTCGTGGACGTGGGCGTGGTGGGACTCGAGATCACGCTTGCGGTTCTTGACGGCCTTTCGATGCTCGGTCATCACTCCTTTGATCTCGACGGCGATGCGGGTAGACGCCGGCGTGGCCCGGCGCATGGGGCCGACCAGCTGCACGGGTGCAGGAAGGGAACCGGGTGGCGGTTGCCCGATGGCGAGGTCGGTGTTCCAGGTCGCGTGTCCGTAGGTGAGGTCGTGGTTGTACTCCCATACGAGCTTGGCGGCTTGGGCGTCGGAAGCGATCCTGTCGCAGTAGCGACCGAGGTCCGCGACGATGGCTCTGGCCAGCGCCTTCGAGTGCTTATCCGAGCGTGGATGGTAGCCCTCCTGACGTAGATGCTGTATGAACGATGCAGGCAACGCCACCGCACAGGCCTTGATCAGTTCACCCGGTACCGTGCACGAGCCTCGTTGACCTCGACCGGCTCTGCAAGCCGTTCGACGCGGATCTTGCCCAGGAGACCATGTCGCCACAGCCGTCGCTGGATGAGGTCGACGTAGGTGGGGTCGATCTCAACAGTGATGGAGTTGCGGCCGGTCTCCAAGGCCGCAACGGCGGTGGTGCCTGTCCCTCCGAAGGGGTCCACCACCGTGTCTCCGACGAAGCTGAACATGTGGATGAGGCGGCGGGGCATCTCTACCGGGTATGGAGCAGGGTGGTCGTGACGCTGCTGACCGCGCACATCCGTCCAGACAGCAGCGAACAACTTGCCGTAGTCGTCGGTAGAGATGAAGGAACGTCGCTCCTGCTCCTCCGTGGGCTTGCGGTAGCCGCCGGGCTTGCGCAGGAGAAGGATGTGTTCCAGGTCGTTCTTGATGATGCCGTTTGGCAGATTGGGCTTGCCCAGGAAGCGACTGGATCGGGAAGCTTCCATGGCGATGTTTGCCACCTTCAGCCACCGGATGGGCGTCAGGCAGTCGAACCCTAGCTGGCGCGCTCGGACCTGGATGTCGGCGGACAGCGGCAGCACGTGGTGGCGTCCACCCTTTCGCCGGGAGATGCAGACATCGCCCACCACGCAGGCCACACGTGCGCCAGGCACGAGAATGCGTAGGCATTCACGCCAGACCTTGTCCAGCTCGTCGAGGAACTCCTCATACACAGGGATGTTGCCGAGCTGGCCTGGGTAGTCCGGGTACTCCTTCAGCATCGCGTATGGCGGGCTGGTGCACACGAGGTGCACCGACTCCGTTGGGATGGCGGACAGGTCACGCGCATCCCCTTCGCGAACGACGTGCAGCGTCGGGCCCCCGGTCAATGCGTCACCTCCCAGGCTCGAGCCGAACCGTAACCCACGGGTACGACGGATCCGGGGAGGACGTCCAGGGTCAGGCAGGGACCGCACTGGGCTCGGGCGCTATGCGACCCCGTCGTAACGCCGGCGGAGTTCATCAGGGCCCCGACAAGACCTCAAGCTGGCGGTTGGTCGTCGGGGGCGACCGGGGCGAGGTCCTTGACCGCGGGCTCTCGAGCACGGCGACCCGGCCGCCGGAGCGCTTGAGCAGCAGGGCGCAGGTCCGACCGGTGATGCCCCCGCCCACGACGGCCACGTCGACCTCGCGGTCGCCGGCGAGCGCAGGCAACCGCGGGCCGGGGGCGGTGGCGAGCCACACGGAGACGTTCGCCGTGCTGGGTCCGTCCACGTCCGGCTCCTCAGCCCGGGCCGGTCGCCCTGGCGGGGCGCGCCTACCCCCGGTGGTGACACGTGAAGCGCCGCGGGCCGACGGGCTAGCCGCCGAGCAGGCCGAGAACCTCGTCCAGCAGCGGGGCGGGGACCAGGGAGGCCGCCGCGGCGCCGGCCTGCGCGTCGCGGGCGTAGTCCAGGCCGGCCAGGTAGTCGCGCACGGCGTCGGGCAGGCGCTCGCCGACCAGCAGCTGCGGCGCGGCGTGCAGGCCCGACCAGGGAGCGTAGGCCAGCGCGTAGGCCCAGCCGTTGTCGGCGTAGGCCGGCATGAGCGCGAACTCGTCGCCGCGCTCGGGGACGGTGCGGCCCCACAGGCGCTGGGCGATGGCGACGGCGGTGGCCACCCGGTCGGGGCCGGCGACCCGCTGGGCACCGGCGGCGGCGGCGACCTCGTCGCCCAGGGCCGCCCGGCCCCCCAGCGCCCAGCGCTGCCCGGGTCGGGTCTCGTTCAGAAAGGCGTCCACCGCAGGGTGCAGCGCCGAGCGGTCGGTGAGCAGCACCGGGCTGCCGGCCCAGGCGGCATAGGCCCCGCCGGTGACGGCGTCGGCCCAGTCGGAGGCCCGGGCGATCAGCACCTCGCCGCTGCGGCCGCGGAGGGCCAGGACCTCGCGGGCCACCGCCACCGACGTCTCCACGCGGGACGGGCCCGCCAGCCGGCGCACGCGGTAGCCGTCGGCGGCAAGTTCGCGGACCACGTCCTCGGACACCGCGACCGAGCCGCCCAGGACGTAGACGGTGCCGGCGCCGCCCAGCACCCGGTCGATCTCGGCCGCCACCGCCGGCTCCAGGCCCGGGTCGGGTGCGGCGGGCGACGAGCCGGGGGTGAACAGCACCGGCGCGCTGTCGCCGGCCAACCCTGCGCCGCCCAACGCGTCGGCGAACAGCTCGGCCCGTGCGAGCACGACGTGGGTGGCCTGGCGGCGGGTCGAGGACCCGGCGGAGCCGGCCGCGGCGAACAGGTCGCGCGACACCCCGATGGCCTCGTCGACCTGGGCGGGCGCCGGCGGGCGCGGGACGGGCGAGCTGACCGGCGCGGGCTCGGAGGGGGACGCAGCGGGCAGAGGCGCCAGCATGAAGTCGACCGTGACCCACATCTTGACGGCGGTCATGACGACGCCGACGCCGACCTGGCTGTAGTCGCCGAGGATGTTGGCCCGGTGGCCTTCGGAGTCCAGGAACGCCTGGTGCAGGCGGGCCACCAGCTCCTCGGTGGGCGCGCCGGAGTTGTTGGTCGTGTAGCCGACGTTCTCGCCGAGACGCTGCCAGCCCTGCGGGGCCTGCTCGGCCAGCAGGGGGTTGTGGTACATGGTGTCCTCGGCGGCCATGACCTGGGACCAGTCCCGCGCCATGCGCACCAGGTCGACGTTGACCGCCAGCGGCTGTAGGCCGGCGGCCTGCCGGTCCGTGTTGATCCTGTCCACGAAGGAGCGTTCCTCGGTGGCCCACGGGTCGGCCGCCGCGGCCGCCGTCGGCATGAGCACGGCCAGCAGCGCCGCGACCAGCAGCAGGCCCACGGCCCCCGCGTCGCGCGCCTTCACCACCATCTGCCGCTCCCGCGTCGTAGCCCGTCGTTACGCTCTGTGTCGGAGCGGGGCGGGGCGTGCTTGAGCGCCGCGGCCTGCAGCGGCGGACCTGCGCTACCGTGCGGCCGTGCCCTTCCCTCGTCGCTACCTGGCCGCAGCCGCCTGCGCGCTGCTGGTGGCCGGGTGCGCGCGCCTGGGAGGCCTGCCGTTCCAGCCCACGGTGACCCGCCCGCTGGCGCTGCGGCCCGGCCACACCATCGGCCAGACCTTCCAGGCGCCCGCAGCGGCGGGAGCGGTCAGCGGCGTGGACCTGCTGACGGCGACCTACGGGGCTCCGGCGGACCCCACCGGGCGCCTGGAGGTGGTGCTGCGCGCAGGCCCCGGCGGGCGTGTGCTGGCCACCGGGGCCGCCGACGGCGACCGCGTCGCCGACAGCGGCTGGACCCCGGTACGTTTCGCCGACCAGCGGCGGCCCCCGCCCGCGCCGGCAGAGGTCGCGATCCAGGTGTCCTGGGGCGGGGCGGGCACGGTCGGGTTGTGGGCCAACGTGCCGCCCGAGCCGCGACCGCCCGGTGCGCTCGCCAACGCCCCCTATCCCGGCGGGGTGCTGCTGGTCGACGGCGCGCCAGCGGACGGGGACCTGGCCTTCCGGGCGCTGGGCTCGGCCGGGGCCCGGGCTCTGCCCGCCACGCTGGCCGGGGCCGCCCGCGAGGCCGGGACCCGGCTGCTGGGACAGCCGCTGTTCGCGATGGGCTGGCTGGCGCTGGTGGCCGCGGCGGCGGCCCTGGCGGTGGCCGGCTTCCGTCGGGGGCGGCAGCGTCCCGCGCAGCAGGCCGGGCAGGGCCGGCCCGCCCAGGCCGACTGGGGCCACGACGAGGCCGGCGCGGGCCAGCCCCCCGACCCGGTCGGCGAGTCTGGGGGCCGGTAGCGAGGCCCGCACGTATAGGGTGTCGCTGTGCCGGACCAGCGGCTCCGGGTCCTCGTTTGGCCCAAGGATCCTCATTGCACGCGAAACCGAGGCCGTCAACCAGACCCAGGACCAGCTCGCCGACCTCGTCCGCCGGTCACAGGACGCCGTGATCACGGCCATCCGGATCTGGTCAGACGCGGTCACCAGGCTCGTCCCCGATCTGTCGTCCCTGCCGCCCAGCGACCAGTACCTCGACCCGCGCAAGGCGGTCGACAGCGCCTTCGCCTTCGCCGAGCAGCTGCTGAGCACCCAGCGCCAGTTCCTCCATGACGTGCTGTCGACCCTCGTACCCGACGTCGAGGCGGTCGCGGGCCTGATCCCTGAGGCGATCAACGCGCGGCTTGGAGCGGTGACGCGCGAGGATCGCCTCCGGCCCTGGAGGAGATCCGGGAGCTGCAAGGCCGGTTCCTTCCCCCTGACGAACTCGACCGGCTCGCGGAGCTTTAGCGGGGCCAGGCACTCGGCGGCTTGCTGAAGTCGCGCGACGCCTGAGCCGAGGCTGGTGCCGCTCCCAGCAGCCCCGCCCGGCTGACTGGTTCGTTGAAGCCTTCGCGACATA
>DASZOD010000070.1:0-12057 GCA_035550935.1 Egibacteraceae bacterium
GGCGAGGGCGGGCGCGTAGCGGCCGCCGGCGGGTGGGGATCGGATCAGGCGAGGGCGGGCGCGTAGCGGCCGCTTCCCAGCGCAGGCGTACAGTGAGCTGTGGCGGCAAGGAGCGCGCTCGTGGACTTCGACCTCAGCCCGGAGCAGCAGCAGATCCGCAGGCTGGCCAGGGATTTCTGCGACGCGGAGGTGGCCCCTGGAGTGCGGGAGCTCGACCGGTCGGAGTCGTTCCCCGAGCGGCTGCTGCCTCGGCTGTTCGAGGTCGGCTTCCTTGGCGCGCTCATCCCGCAGGCCTACGGCGGGATGGGCCTGGACTACCTGTCGTACGGGCTGATCACCGAGGAGCTGGGGCGCACCGATCCGTCCCTGCGCTCCACGGTCAGCGTCAGCGTCGGGCTGGTGGCGTTGGCGATCCTGCAGTGGGGCAGCGAGCAGCAGCGTCAGCAGTGGCTGCCGCGACTGGCGGGCGAGGGCCTGGGGGCCTTCGGGTTGACCGAGCCGGGCGCGGGCAGCGACCCGGCCTCACTGACCACCGGGGCCAGCCGCGACCGCGGCGACTGGGTCCTCAACGGCTCGAAGCTGTTCATCACCAACGGCAGCCGCGGGATCCTCACGCTGGTGTTCGCCCAGACCGACACGTCGAAGGGCTCGCGCGGCATCACCGCCTTCCTGGTGCCCCAGGACGCCCCCGGCTACGAGGCGATCTCGATGCGCGGCAAGCTGGGTCTGCGCGGCGCCGACACCGCCGAGGTCGTCCTGCACGACGTTCGCGTGCCCGACGGATGGCGGCTCGGCGAGGTCGGGCGGGGCCTGAAGATCGCGCTGAGTGCCCTCGACGGCGGGCGCTACTCGCTGGCGGCGGGGGCCACGGGGATCTGCCAGGCGTCGCTGGAGTCTGCGTTGCGCTACGCCGGCGAGCGCACCCAGTTCGGCAGGAAGATCAGCCGTTTCCAGCTCATCCAGCAGCTCGTCGCCGAGATCTTCATCGACACCGAAGCCGCACGGGCGCTGTACTGGAAGGTGGCCTGGAAGCACCTGACAGGACAACGCCACACGGTCGAGTCGTCGGTGGCGAAGACGTTCTGCTCCGAGGCGGCGGTGCGCTGTGCCGACAAGGCGGTGCAGGTACACGGAGGGTACGGCTACATCGACGAGTTCCCGGTCGGGCGCTACCTGCGCGACGCTCGCGTCATGACGTTGTACGAAGGCACCAGCCAGATCCAGCGGCTGTTGCTCGGTCGCCACCTGACCGGTGAGGACGCGTTCATCTGAGGACCGCGCGTCAGCGCCCGGAGGCGAGACTTCGTCGGTAGGAAGGGCCACGGCGCCGCGCGCCCCGGCACGCTGCTAGCGTTCGCTTGGTGAGGGCAGACCTGCATGTGCACTCGACGTTCTCTGACGGCACCACCACACCGGTGCGCAACGCCGAACTGGCCGCCGCCGCCGGCCTGGAGGCGGTCGCGCTCACCGACCACGACACGACGAGCGGTTGGGCCGAGAGCGCGACGGCGTGCGCCGCCTACGGCCTGGAGTTCGTGCCCGGCATCGAGCTGTCGACCGAGCTCGACGGCCGCAGCGTCCACCTGCTGGGCTACTGGGTCGACCCCGCCCATGAGCGGCTCTCGACTGAGTGCGCCCGACTGCGCGACGCACGGATGCGCCGCGCCCGGCGCATGATCGAGCGCCTGTCGGCGCTGGGCATTGAGCTGTCCATGGCAACGGTCGAGGCGTACGCCCAGGGGGCGCCCATCGGCCGACCTCACGTGGCCGCGTCGTTGGTGGCAGCCGGCGTCGTCCCCGACGCGCAGGCGGCCTTCGACCGGTACCTGGGCGAGGATGGTCCTGCCTACGTGGTCAAGCACGCGGCCGACCCCGTGGACGGCGTCGGACTGCTGGTCGCCGCCGGGGGCGCGGCGGTGCTCGCCCATCCCGGATCGACGTGGGGGGAGCACCCGCGAGGCCTGTCTGGCACTGTCGGGCCTGTCTCGGACGCGCGCCGCGACCGCGGCCTTGACCTGCTGGATCGGCTGGCGGCGGCCGGGCTGGCCGGCGTCGAGGTGGAGCACCCGGCGCACGACCTCGCGACCACGCTGCGCTGGCGGCGGGCCGCGGCGCGCCGAGGTTTGCTGGTGACGGGAGCGAGCGACTTTCACGGCGAGGGAAGAGACGTCAAGATCGGAGAGCGGACCACCAGCACCAGGGTCCTGGCGGCTCTGCGTGAGCGGGCCGCGGACGGTGCGTCGGCGCGAGGAGGAGCGGGGTGGTAGGCCCGGCGAAGCGACTGACTCCCATGCCGATGTTCGTCGTGACCAGCGAGGGGCCGCTGCGGGGACGGGTGCTGACCGTCCAGGGCGACGAGCAGATCTTGGGACGGCGCGAGACCAGCGACCTTCGGCTGCCCGATCCCCATGTGAGCAGGGCGCACGCGGTGATCCGCTCGCAGCGCGGCGCGGTGTGGATCGAGGACCTGGGCTCGACCGGCGGGACCTTCGTCAACGGCACCCCGGTCACCGGCTCCCAAGCCCTGCGCCACGGTGACGCCGTCCGCTTCGGCACGATCGAGACCCGCTTCGAGGACCGCGGCTCGCTCGTGGACGCGGAGGACGCGACCGAGGCCATCGAGCTGGAGGGGCTGGAGGACAAGCCGGTGCTGTCGCCGCGCCAGCGGGAGGTGCTCGGCTACCTCCAGCAGGGGCTGACCAACCCCGAGATCGCCACGCGCCTCGGGGTCACCGAGCGCACGGTGAAGGCCCACTGCCAGGAGGTGTTCGAGCGGCTAGGTGCTCGGAACCGCACCGCCGCGGTGGCCGCGGCGATGCGGCTGGGGCTGCTCGACGACGAGTAGCGGGCAGCCGATCCGTCACGCCGCGCCGGTGGCCGGCCGCGGGTTGGGGCGTGGCACGGGCCGGCCGAGGGCAGGAGGGAGGGGCTGCAGACGCGCGCGGTAACCTGACGCCGCGCCGACCGCCGCGTAGTAGGCGGACTTGCGGCGGGCCACCCGCCCGCCGGGGCGGTGATCGACGGCCAGCGCCGCGGGGTCCAGGTGGGCGTTCATGCCGTCGCGCAGCAACGCTACGGCCTCGGCGCGCAGCTGGGAGATCCGCGACTCGGTGACGCCGAGTTCGGCCGCGAGCTGGGCGACGGAGCGTTCCTGGAAGAAGTAGCCGACGATGGTCCGTCGCAGCCGGGGAGGCAGGGAGGCAATCGCATCCCGCAGGTAGGCGTGACGCTCTCGCTCCAGGAGCCGCTCCTGAGGGCTGTCGACATCAGCGGGCAGGAGCGCGTCGGCCTGGCCCGACAGCACCAGCCCCTCGTAGTTCACCGTGGTGGCCCGCTCGACGTCGTCCGCCAGACGCCGCAGGACGCGCACGTCGAGCCTGAGACCGTCGGCTACCTCGGCCAGCGTGGGGCTGCGTCCCAGGCGCGCCGTGAGGGCGTCCGTCGCCGCCTGGGAGCGGCGGGCCAGGTGGCGTACCGAGCGGCTGGCCCAGTCGCGTCGGCGCAGTTCATCCATGACCGCTCCACGGATCCTGCCGCGGGCGTAGCGTTCGAAGGGGACGCCTCGGCCGGCGTCGTAGGACCGCGCGGCCTGCACGAGGCCGAGCCTGCCGGCCGCGACCAGGTCGTCGCGGTCGACGTGGCTCGGGATCCTCGTCCCGATCTCGGCGACCGCGTAGCCGACGAGAGGCAGGTGGTCGCGGATGAGCTGTTCGTCCCCGGTGGTGACCGCCGCGGAGGCGGTAGACCGGTGCGTGGATGCCATGTTACCGAGTGTCACTGCACAGCGTGCCCGCGTCCATGCGCCGATGTGATGGTTTGGTGTGGTTCCTGCGCCCGCGGACCGGGACGCGCATGTACTAGTCGGGCATGGGTCGTCGCCGTGGCTGGTGGACTTCCAGCGCTGAGCCAACGACGATAGCGACATGAACGTCGAGCCCTCCCGTGCGCCGGTTGCCGTCGACGAACTTCTCGAGCTGGCCGAACACGCCGCGCGCGCCGCCGGTACCGAGCTGCGCCGCCGGCAGGGGCGGGCCGGCCGGGTCGATCTCAAGAGCAGCGCGACGGACCCCGTCAGCGAAGCCGACCGGGCCGCCGAGGAGGTGCTCGTCGCTGCCGTCCTCCGCGCCAGACCCCACGACGGGGTCGTCGCCGAAGAGCGCGACGACCGATCCGGGACCAGCGGCCTGCGCTGGGTGATCGACCCGCTGGATGGCACGGTGAACTACCTGTACCGCTTCCCAAGCTGGGCGGTCAGCGTTGCCTGTGAGGACGACCGGGGGACGCTCGTGGGCGTCGTCCACGACCCCGACCGCGAGGAGACGTTCAGCGCAGCGCGCGGCGCCGGAGCGCATCTGGACGGGCGGCGGCTAGCCGTCAACGACCCCGTGCCGCTCGAGCAGGCACTGATCGCCACCGGCTTCTCCTATGACCCGGAGCACCGTCGTCGCCAGGCCCAGGTCGTGGCCCGAGTGCTGTCACGGGTGCGTGACATCCGCCGGACCGGCTCAGCCGCGCTCGATCTGTGCTGGCTGGCCGCGGGACGGGTCGACGGCTACTACGAGGACTCGACCTCACGCTGGGACTGGGCCGCCGGGGCGCTGATCGCCGGGGAGGCGGGAGCGAGGGTGTCGAGGCTGGCCGGTCCTGGTGGCGACGGGGGGGTCGTCGCCGCCGCCCCCGCCCTCCATGACGAACTGCGCGAACTGGTGACCTGACGGCCGCCGTGGCCGCCCTCAGCGTGGGCGGTCAGGGCAGATGCGTGATGGTCAGCGGGCGACGCAGCGCCGGTTTGCCGTCACCGCGGACCGAGCCGACCGGGCGCTCGCCGCGGGCGCCTGTGGACCCGGCGCCCTGCCGCCCCCCGCCCGAGCGCGTGCGCCCAGCGCGACCGGTCGGCCGGCGTCTGACCCGCTGCGGCTGGCGGGACGACCGCACCTGGTCGGCGCGGCCTGCCGTCCCGGCCTGCTCGGCGTCGTCGACGGCTTGGCCACCGGGCATGGGCGCGCGCGTGCCGGGTGGAGGCTGCGCCTCCCCGCGGCGGCGGACCCGACGGCGAACCGAGACCTCCTCGGCCGTGCCCGGGGAGCCGGAGACGGGTGGGGCAGCCTGCCGGGGCCCGTCCGCCGACGCCTGCCGCCGCCCCGCGCTGGCGCGCCGTCGGGACCGGCCACGCGCCGCGGCGGCGGGCTGCCCGGCGCTGGACCGGGCAGAGGACCGGGGGGCCTGCTGCGCCGGCGACCGCTGGCGCTCGTGGGGCGGCAGGTCGAACAGCTCCTCCAGGATCGCCGAGGTCGAGAACACCTCGTGCGTGGGCGCCCCGATGTCGAGCTCTTTCTTGATCATCTCCAGCCGCGCCAGCTCGTGCCACACGGCGAGCGTGACCGCGGTGCCTGCCGCTCCCGCCCGGCCGGTGCGCCCGATCCGGTGCAGGTACATCGTCTCGTCGTCGGGGCAGTCGTAGTTGACGACGTGGGTGATCGCCTCGATGTCGAGGCCGCGGGCGGCCACCTCGGTGGCCACCAGCACGTCCACGCGCGCCTCCCGGAAGCGCTTGAGCGTGCGCTCGCGGGCGTCCTGGCGGAGGTCGGAGTGGATGGCCGCTGCCTCGACCTCACGGCTGCGCAGCTCTTCGACCAGGACGTCGGCCATGCGCTTGGTCCGGGTGAATACCAGGCAGCGGCCCCGCCGCGGGCTCTGGAGGATGCGCGCCAGGACCGCTGGCTTGTCCATCGGATGGCAGGACAGGAAGTGCTGCTCGGTCTCCGGCGGGACACGGACCTCCTCGACGTCGGCGCGCAGGAACGTCGGCTTGCGCATGTAGCGACGTGCCAGGGCCACCACCGGTGAGGGCATCGTCGCGCTGAACAGCAGCGTCTGCCGCTCGGGCGAAGTCGCCTCCACAAGGCGCTCGACGTCAGGCAGGAACCCCAGATCCAGCATCTCGTCGGCCTCGTCGAGCACCAGGGCCGTGACCGTGGACAGGTCCAGCAGCCCCCGGCGCAGCAGGTCCAGCAGCCGCCCGGGAGTTCCCACGACCACCGGGGCGCCCGCAGCGATGGCCGCCGACTGGCCCTCGATGGCCCGGCCCCCGTAGACGGCCACAACCGGGACCCCCTTGCGCTGGCCGAGCTTCTTGAGGTCCTCGCGGACCTGGATGCACAGCTCCCTGGTAGGCACGACCACCAACGCCTGGGTGGCCGGGTCGCCGGGAGTCAGACGCTGCAGCAGCGGGATCCCGAAGGCCAGCGTCTTGCCGGTCCCGGTGCGGGCCTGGCCGATGAGGTCGGCCCCCGCCAGCCCCATTGGCAACGCCAGCTCCTGGATGGGAAAGGGGGTGGCGATTCCGTTGTCGGCGAGCGCCTCGCACAGGACCTGTTCGACGCCGAGGTCCGGAAACGAGCGCACGCCCTCGACCGCGCCGGGCGCCGGAGTGTCAGTCAATGGCCCGTGTCACATCGCCGCCGCGCGAACCCGCGAACAGCCGGGGCTGCGGGCGTCCGTGACGGGTCGGGGGCCTAGTAGGGTCTGGGATCATCCTTGAGCCAAAGAGTACCAGCAGTCGGCCCTGGGACCGACCGGTCGGAGCCCGCGGGTCACGCCGGTCCGGGAGGCCCGCCGGCAAGGAGGCCACGGATGCAGCTGCACCTGCTCCCCGAGGCGGTAGCGACGCTGCGGTCGGTGTTCGTCGTCGTGGAGGGCGACTGCGAGCCGTGGACCGACCGGGAGGTGGTCCGCCGCACCCTGATCCGTGGCGCCATGGAGTACGCCCGGGCAGCCGGGCGGTCCTGGGAGGAGATCGAGGCGCTGGCCGCGACGCTGCGCTCAGCGCTGTCGTGACCTGCACGTCGGGCGCCGGCGTCAGTGGTCGCCGGAGCCCCTGGGGCGGGCCGGTGCCGGCCGCTGCTAGCGGGACGGCGGGCAGGCAAGGGGCTGGCGGGTGAGTGCCCTGGAGGTCTCGCTGCTGGGGGCGGCACTGGCCTTCAGCGTCGTCAACGGCATCAACGACGGCGGCACCCTCGTCGTCATGGGTCTGAAGATCCGTTCCGTCCCTGTGTGGTCGGCGGTGACGCTGCTGGCGGGCGCCGTGGTCGTCGTCCCGCTGCTGCTTGGCACGGGCGTGGCCACCACCCTGGCGGGCCGGCTGGTGCCGTTCACGGGCGACAGCGGGCGCGTGGCCGTGCTGGCGGCGATCGTGGCCGGCACCGGCGTCACCTTCGGGTTGGCCTACCGGGGGCTGCCGACCAGCCTCACGCTGGGTCTCGTCGGCGGCATCGCGGGGGCCGGGCTGGGCTCAGGACTCCCCGTGGCCTGGACGACGGTCCTGGCGGTGCTGGCGCTGGGCGCGGCGGCGCCGGTCGTCGGTGCAGGGGGAGCCTTCGTGCTGTCCCGGGTGGTGGGCAGGCTGCCGGTACGCACCTCGGCGGAGCGCAACATCAGGCTCCTGCACGTGCTCGCCTTCGGGCTACAGTGCCTGGCCTATGCGGCCAACGACGGCCAGAAGATCCTCGCGGTGCATGCGGTTGCCGTGGGCCGCGCCGCGGGTCCGGTCGTGATCCCCCCCGCTCATCTGGTCGTCCTGGGCCTGCTGTTCGCCCTTGGCGTGGTGGCGGGCCTCCCCCGGCTGGTGAGCACCGTCGGCGAGGGGATCCTGTCGGTACGGCCCCTCCAGGCGGTGGTGGCGGAGCTGTCGGCGGCCGCGGCGGTGATCGCCACTGCCGCGCTCAGCGCCCCGGTGAGCATGACCCAGGCGGTCGCGGCAGGCTTGATCGGCGCAGGCGCCAGCCAGGGCTATCGGAGGGTTCGCTGGCGGGCGGCGCTGCGCATCGTGCTGGCCTGGATGGTGACCCTGCCCGCGGCCGTGGCTCTGGGGGCGGCGCTGGGACGCCTCGGCAGGGCGTGGGCTTGAGTCTGCGCCGGCTGACAGCGCTGTTCAGGGACCTGTCCGGGCGGGCCGACGAAGCCTGTATCACCCCGATCGCCGGGCAGATCGATGCGACGCTGGAGGGGGCGCGGGTAGCGCTGGGGGCGGTCAGCGGCAAGACCTCACCAGGTCGGGCGCGCGCAGAGATGAGCGACATCGAACACCAGGGCGACGAGCAGCGCGGCCGGTTGATCGCGCGGCTGGCTCAGATGTTGACCACCCCGATCGACCGGGAGGACCTGTTCCGCCTCTCCCGGTCGGTCGACGACGTCCTGGACAACCTGCGGGACTTCGTGCGCGAGCTCGACCTGTACCAGGTCGAGCCCGACGAGACCTTCACCGAACTCATCGAAGCGGTGGTGGCCGGGATGAAGGCGCTGCGGGTCGCGGTACGCGACCTCGTTGAGCGGCCCGGCGACGTGACCCGCAGCTCGCTGACGGCCAAGAAGTCGGGCAACAACGTCCGGCGGCTGTACCAGGTGGCGCTGGCGACGCTGTTCGACTCCGAGCTGGACGTGGAGATGCTCAAACGCCGTGAGCTGCTGCGACGGCTCGACGTCGTCGGCCTGCGCATGGGCGACGCGGCCGACGCCCTCGCCGACGGCGCGATGAAGCGCAGCTTCTGACGTCAGCGCGGCTCCGACGGGAACGACGACAACCCCCGCCAGACCAGCTGGGACAGCAACTCCACCGCCTCGCCCTTGTCCAGCCCGCCCTGCTCCACCCACCGGCGCGCGCCCTCGGTCGCCACGCCGCGGACGGCCGTGGCCAGCAGCCGGGCCGCCGGCGGGCTCACGCCGGCGTCGGCGGCGACGAGGATCCCGACGGTGCGGGCCACGCGCTCGAGCCCCTCCTCAACGGCGGCGCGCACCTGGGCGTCGGCGAACTCCGCCGCGCCCGAAAGCAGCCGGAAACGGTGGTCCTCGACGAAGTCGAAGTAGGCGCCGACAGCGCTCTTGACCCGGGCCCGGTTGTCGGTGCCGGCTTCCAGGGCCCTGCCGATCTGCAGCTCCAGCTGAGCGACGGCGTCGTGGACGAGCGCCAGGTAGAGCCCACGCTTGGACGGGAAATGTTGGTACAGCACCGGCTTGGTGATGCCGGCGGCGTCCGCCAGCTGTTCCATCGACAGGCCGTGGAAGCCGTGCTCGGCGAACAGCTTCCCGGCGACGTCGAGCAGCTGTCCGCGCCGCTCCCGGGCGCTGAGGCGCAGCCGCCCGCCGCCCCAGCTTCGCTCCCGGGGACGGGATTCGCGCAGACGGTCCTCCCGTGCGCTCATGGGCTCGCGCGGCACCCTAGGGCCGTCTCGGCCGCCCGGCAAGCGACTACTCGGGGTCGGTGGCGTCGGGCAGACCGCCCGTGAGCGCGGTCACGAGCTCCTCCTCCAGCCATCCCAGGTACCACAGCGCCACGCTGGAGGGCTGGCTGCGGTCGGGGCCGCGCTCCCACTGCTGCTCGGAGGTGATGCCCAACAGTGAGCCCAGCGCCAGCCGGGCGTCGTTCACGGCGCTGAGCCAGGCGGCGGCCTGCTCAGCCGACAGCTCCACCGTCCACGTCTGCAGACGGGCCTCGCCGGCGTCGAGCGTCCTGGCGAAGACGTCGAGTGCGTCCACCCGCCCGGCCACGAGACCGGGACCGACCATCTCCCGGTACTCCAGCTCGTCGACGGGGTCGTCGTAGGCGGGAGGGAACAGGCGCTGTCGGACCTGCTCGGCGGGCTCTTCGCCGGTCAGGATGGGGCGGAGCTGATCGGGCAGCGCGCGCAGCAGGTCGCGCTCCCGGGTGGTCAGTCGCACCCGGAGACGTCCGTCCGGCAGGCGCCGGAGGCCGTGCAGGCGACTCATCCGCTCAGCCCTGGGCCATCGTGGCCTGCAGGCCGTGGGCGTGCAGGCGGTGGACGTCCATCTCGGCCTTTTCCCGTGGGCCGCTGGCGACCACGGCCTTGCCCTCGTGGTGGACCTGCAACATGAGCCGGGTGGCGGTGGACTCGTCGTAGGCGAACAGCTTGCGCAACACGTAGACCACGTAGGACATCAGCGTGACCGGGTCGTTCCACACGATCACGCTCCAGGGCAGGTCGCGCTCGGGCGCCTCGTCGCCGGCAGGCTGGTCGACCCGCTCGGGCGCGATCCCCGGCGCTGCTGGCATACCGGGACTCTAGCGCGGCCGGCGAGGCCGCTGCGGTTGGATCCCCGCCCGCCGGCGACCGCTGCGCGGTCGCCCTCACCCTAGTCGCTCTTGCCCTTGCCACGTGCCTTCTGGGCCTTCTTCCACTCGCGGACCTGGGCCAGGCTGTCGGGCGAGTCGATGTCGGCCACGGAGCGCGGCGTGTCGTCGCCGAACGGAGCCGCCGCCTGCTGCCAGCCCGCGGGGCGGACCCCGAGCCGCTTGCCCAGGACGGCCACGAAGATGCGCGCCTTCTCATCACCGTAGCCGGGCAGCGCGCGGACTCGCTCCAGCAGCTCCTGACCGGTCGCGGCACGGTCCCAGACCCGGTCGGCGTGGCCACCGTAGCGCTCGACCAGGTGCCGGCACAGGGCGCCCACCCGCTTGGCCATCGACCCGGGGTAGCGGTGCAACGCCGGCCTCTGCCGGAACACGGTCTCGAGGTCGTCGGGGTCCATGGCGGCGATGTGCTCGGCGTCCAGCGCGCCGAGGCGTTCCCGCAGGCGGAGCGGGCTTGCGAAGGCCCATTCCATGGGGACCTGCTGGTCCAGCAGCATCCCGATCAGCAGGGCCAGGGGATCTTCTGCCAGCAGACGGTCGGCCTCGGGGTCGCCGGTGAGGTAGAAGCTCGTGCCGGGGGGCATCGGCATCCTCCTGCCCGTCGCATGCGTGGGCCAGCCGCGACAGCAAAGCGGGTCCCTCAGGGGCGCGCAAGGCGGGCCAGGATAAGGGTCTCGCCTTCGGGCGCTGCCGCGCCCTCCGGTCCTCAGGGGCAGTGGCCGGCGGCAGGCTGACCGCAGCGTCAGGGCGCCGTGGGGTCCGACGGTCACCGCATAGGCTGGGATCGACCCTGGGTCGAGCAGGAAGCCTGCCGTGCACGCCAAACCGCAGCTTTGGACACCAGTGCGTCCCTTCCGCCGGGCGCTCGTCGTCGTCGCCCATCCCGACGATGCCGAGTTCGGCGCCGCTGGCACGATCGCACGCTGGGTCCAGATGGGCACCGACGTGCGCTACCTCGTGCTCACCGACGGCGCCAGCGGCTCAGCCGATCCGCAGATGACCCGGGAGCGGCTGGTGGCCATGCGCGCGGCTGAACAGGAAGATGCCTGCACGCGACTTGGGGTGAGCGACATCACCATGCTCGGCTACCGCGACGGCTACCTCGAGCCGACCGTCGAGGCGCGCCGGAAGGTGGCCGCCGAAATCCGCCGCCTCCGCCCCGAGGCGGTCCTGACGCTCGATCCCGAGCTGCGCTGGTCCCGATCTGGATACGTCAACCATCCCGACCACCGGGCCGCCGGCGACCTCGTGCTGCACGCGATCAACCCGGCGGCGTCCACCCGGCTGTGGGATCCCACCCTGATCGACGAGGGTCTGGAGCCCTGGGACGTCGCGGAGCTGTGGCTGACAAGCTTCGGTGACGGCCCGGATGTCGTCGACGTCACCGGCACGTTCGCGGCCAAGGTGGCCGCACTGCGCTGCCACGCCTCGCAGCTGGGCGACTGGGACCCCGAACCGTGGCTGCGCCGGCAGGCGTCGGACCGGGGTGAGCAGGTCGGCGTCGAACTCGCCGAGGCGTTCACCGTGTTGCGCTTGCGCGTCCTGGTCGACGAAGGATCCGAACCGGTCGACAGTCAGCCACCGATCAACCCTACGCCGCCACGCTGACGCCTTCAGCGAGCGCTGTGCCGGCCACGCCGGCGGAACCACCGGCGCGGGCGCGTGTCCCGCTGGGGGGCGCCGGCGCGCGGCTCCGACGGCTGCTGGTCGCCGTCGCGCCACCCGTGCGCCTCCACCCGGCGCGCCTGCCCCGTGCGGGCGGCCGCGGCGGCCCGTCGCGGATCGTCGACCAGGTGCACCGCCTGCGAGGGCGTCAGTGGCAGGGGCGGGGCCGCCCGGGCGACCCGCTCGGGGTAGAAGACGACCTCGGGCCGCTCGGGGACCGGCTGGTCCGGGGCCCGGGGGACCGCCGG
>DASZOD010000071.1:0-2051 GCA_035550935.1 Egibacteraceae bacterium
GTCGTGCCCGCCGTGGCCCAGGCGGTCGTCGACGCGGCCCGCCGCAGCCGGGTGGCCCGCCAGCCACCGCCGGCGGACGTCGGTGGGCAGCGCTAAGCCCCCAGCCGGCGTCGACGGGCCGCTGGCCGCCGTGCGCCAGGCGGTCGCCGCCATCGTCCCGGTCGACGCCCGGGAGCGCCGCGGCCGGGCCCGCATCCTGGTCGAGCTGGACCGTCTCCCCCGCCCCTTCGACGAGCACGCCGACCCGGTGCATGTGACCGCCTCGGCGGTGGTCGTCGGCCCGCGGGGGGTCCTGCTGCACCGCCACCGGCGGCTGGGCATCTGGCTGCAGCCCGGCGGGCACGTCGAGGTCGGGGAGACGCCGTGGGACGCGGCCGTGCGGGAGGTCGTCGAGGAGGCCGGCCTCGTGCCGGCGCACCCGCGCGGACAGCCCGACGTCGTCCACGTCGACGTGCACGACGGCGGCCCCTACGCCCAGACCGCCTCGCGCTTCGGGCGCCACACCCACCTGGATCTTCGCTACCTGCTCACCGCCGGCGATGACGACCCCGCGCCGGCTCCCGGCGAGAGCCCGCAGGTGCGCTGGTTCGGTTGGGACGAGGCCGTTGCTGTCGCCGACGACGGGCTGGTTGGCGCCCTCCGGCGTCTGCGTCCCTGAGCGGCCGTCAGCGGGGCGCTTGCCGGCTCACTGGCCCACCGGCGTTTCGCGCCAGGCCCGTTCGAGTAGCTCGACGACCTCTTCGTCGCTGGTCTGGTCGAAGTCGCGGTACCACTGCCCGACCGCCATGAACTGCTCGGGGGTGGACAGGCACACCAGGTCGTCGGCGTCGGCAGCCAGCCGCGCCGCGGTCTCCGGCGGGGACACCGGCACCGCAAGGACGAGACGGCTGGGGCCGCGCTGGCGCACCGCCTGCAGCGCGGCCCGGGCACTACCACCGGTCGCGAGGCCGTCGTCGACGATCACCGCGCTGCGGCCCTCGACGGCCACCGGCGGACGGTCGCCCCGGTAACGACGCATCCGCCGCTGCAGCTCGGCACGTTCGCTGTCGATGGTCTCCTCCAGGTCGTCGGGGACCAGGCCGAGGCGCTCCAGCGACCCCTCGTCCAGCAGCGGCTCGCCGTCCTCGGCCAGCGCGCCCACCCCCAGCTCTGGCTGGAACGGCGCCCCGATCTTGCGGACGACGACGACGTCGAGCGGGGCACCCAGCTCGCGGGCCACCTCGAAGCCCACCGGCACTCCCCCCCGGGGCATGGCCAAGATGACGGGGTCGGTCAGACTCTGCTTGCGCAGCTCGTCCGCCAGCTTCCGCCCGGCCTCGAAGCGGTCCTTGAACCGCATGGCGTCCTCCTGGGTGTGTTCCATCGGTGGCTACCCCGTGCCGCCGGGTGCCGTGCCGCCGGGCGCGGCTGGCTTCGGGGACTTGCCCCGAAGGCATACCCTTCTGGGGCCGAAAGGAGGCGACCGTGAGCGACCCGGACTTCCAGCAGCACCATCACGAACCGATAGTCCACGCGCATCCCCACTACCACGTCACCCACAACTGGAGTGACAACGCGCGGACCTTCGAGCACCTCAGCTCCCATCACGACCACGAGCACGACCACGCCGGACTGACGCACTCGCACCTGCCACACGAGGACTTCGAGTCCGAACACCAGTCCGAAGCCCACGACCACGACCACGACGAGCCGGTCAAGCAGCGGGCCCCCCGGTAGCCGAAGGGGCTAGCCCTCGTCGAGGATGCCGCTGTCGCGCAGCCACTGTCGGGCGACGGCCTCGGGATCCTCCTTGTCGACGTCGACGAGCTTGTTCAACTCCGTCAGGTCCTCGGTGGTGATCGCCGCCGACAGCTGGTTGAGGACCCGGGCGACCTGCTCGGTGAGCACCTCCTCGCGGATGATCGGGATGACGTTCTCGGCCGGCACCAGGGGCCTGTCCTCCTCCAGCACCACCCAGCCCTTGTCCAGGATGATCCCCTGGGTGGTGAACATGCGCGCCACGTCGATGTCGCCTTGCTCCAGCGCCGCCACCGTCAGCGGCCCGCCGGCGT
>DASZOD010000072.1:0-6868 GCA_035550935.1 Egibacteraceae bacterium
GCGGGGCAAGGTCGAGGCCGGCCCGGAGCCGCCCCCTGCGCCCCCCGACGCGGAGCCGCCGGTGCGCATCACCGACGAGCGACGGCCAGAGCCGGCGGCAGAACCGGCGGCCCCCGCAATCGCGGAGGGGACGACGGCGTACCTGCACGTGCTCACCGGTGGCCCGCGAGGCCAGCGCTACCGGCTGGACCCGCCCGCCATCGTCGGCCGCCTGCCCCAGTGCGACGTCACCCTCGACGACCCGTCGGTGTCGCGCCGCCATGCCCGCATCACCCACCAGGACGGCAGCTGGTCGGTCGAGGACCTCGGCTCCACCAACGGCCTGCGCATCAACGGCGCGACGGTGGGCAGAGCGCGGCTGCGCAACGGCGACCGGCTCGAGCTGGGGACGGTCAAGCTCGCCTTCTCCCTGGAGGGGTGAGCTTTGCCGCCCCTCGTCCTGACGCTGCTGCAGGGGTTGTTCCTCGTGCTGCTGTACCTGTTCGTGGCCCGGGCGGTGCGCGCGGTGCTGCGCGACCTCTCCGCCGCCCAGCCCGAACGCGCGCCGGCCCGGGCGCCGACGCCGCGCAGGCCGGCGCCGCGCAGGCCGACGGCGCCGCCGGCTCGGCGCGAACGCCGACCCAGGGGCCGGCCCGCGGAGCTCGTCGTCCACGGCCCGCAGGGCCGCCCGCGGGTGGTGCAGCTGGACTCCGGAGACGTCACCTTCGGTCGCTCCGAGGCCGCCACCGTCATGCTGGTGGACGCCTACGTCAGCGACCGCCACGCCAGGGTCTTCCAGGAGGGCGACGACTGGCTGGTCGCCGACCTCGGGTCGACCAACGGCACCTACCTCAACCAGGTCAAGGTCACCGCGCCCACGCCCATCGCCGCCGGCGACCAGCTGGCGATGGGCAAGACCACGGTGGAGGTGCGCAGATGACCGGCCACCAGCAGGGGCACAGCATGCGTATCGCCGCGTACGCCGACACCGACAGGGGGCTCCTGCGCGAAGGCAACGAGGACTTCTACTACGCTGGCCAGACGGTCTTCGCCGTCGCCGACGGCATGGGCGGTCACCAGGCGGGGGAGGTCGCCTCCGAGGCCGCGATCGCAGCACTGCGCGAGCTCGACGGCGTGAAGTTCCGGGACCCGCAGCTGGCCGAGCGCACGCTCGTGGACGCCATCCGCAGCGCCAACCGCACCGTGGCCGACATGGCCCGGTCCGAGCCCTCCTACCAGGGCATGGGCACCACCCTGACCGTGGTGCTCGTGCGCGACGAGCGTCTGCACGTGGCGCACGTCGGCGACAGCCGCGCCTACCTGCTGCGCCCAGGGGAGAGCATCAGCCAGCTCACCACCGACCACACCCTCGTGGAGCAGCTGGTGCGGGAAGGCCGCCTGTCGCGGGACGAGGCCGCCCGGCACCCGCAGCGCAGCGTCATCACCCGCGCCATCGGCGTCGACCAGGACGTCGAGGTGGACGTCCTGCCTCCGCTGACGCTGGCACGCGGCGACCAGGTCCTGCTGTGCTCGGACGGGCTGACCGGTCCGGTCGAGGACGCCGCGATCGCCGAGATCCTCGAGACCGTCGCCGATGGCCACGCCGCCTGCCGCAGCCTCATCGAGGCTGCCAACGCCGGCGGTGGCCCCGACAACATCACCGTCGTGCTGCTGCGGGTGGACGCCGAGGACGACCGGCCCGCCGCGGCCCAGGCCGGCGGTGACCTGGCGGGCGAGGAGCCAACCCAGCAGCTGCCGGCTGCCACCGCGGTCGCCGCAGCCGGCAACGGCGACGCCCGCCCGGAGCCGAACATCACCATCCGCACCCGGGAGGAGCGGCAGGAGACGGGCCGGGACTGGGCGACGTCGATGGGCCGCTACGGCGCCCCCCAGGGCGTCGCGCGCAGCCCGAGCGCACCCGAGGGCCGCCGCAGGCGGGTGGTCGCCGCTGTGCTGGGAGTGCTGGCGGTCCTGGCCATCGTCGCGGGCGGCGGCTGGCTACTGCTGTCGCGCGCCTACTTCGTCGGCGACCGCGACGGGCAGGTGGCCATCTACCACGGCATCCCTCAGGAGGTCGCCGCGGTGCCGCTGTACTGGGTCGCCGAGGAGACCGCGCTGAGCACCGACCGGCTGGCGCCGCGGCTGCGCGACCGCGTCCGCGAAGGCGTCACCGTGGGGTCGCTGGGCGAAGGCCGCGAGCTCGTGGCCGACTACGAGGCGGGGCTGCAGGACGCCGAAGCCGCCCCGCCGTCACCCAGCGGAGCCGGTGGCCAGCCCGGCCCGCCTCCGGCGCCCGCACCGAGCCCGTGAACGTCTCCGCGCCCCGCGTCGCGGCCGCAGCGACCCCTGCCGACACCCGGCGGCGGTCCAACATCGAGCTGGGCCTGTTGGTCCTGGCCATCCTCACCATCCTGTGCGCCTACGCGCTGATCGGCCTGGCCAGGACCGCGACGCTGCCACCGGGGATGGCCGCCTACGGGGGTGCGCTCGCCGCGCTGGCGGTGGCCGCTCACCTCGTCAGCCGGCGGCTGGCGCCCGGGGCCGACCCGCTGCCGTTGCCGCTGGCCTTCCTGCTCAACGGTCTCGGCCTGGTCATGGTCAACCGTATCGACTACGCGCTCATCGCCCGCGGGCAGGAGTCGTCGCTGGCGCCGGCCCAGACGGTGTGGACGGTGGTCGCCGTCGGGGCCTTCTGCGCCACGCTGGTGGCCGTCCCCGACCACCGCGACCTGGACCGCTACCGCTACCTCATCGGCGTCGGCGCGCTGGCCTTGCTGGCGCTGCCCAGCGTCCCGGGGATCGGCGCGACCATCAACGGGGCGCAGCTGTGGATCCGCGTGGCAGGCTTCACCATCCAGCCCGGCGAGCTCGCCAAGCTGGGGCTGGTGGCGTTCTTCGCCAGCTACCTGGCCGACAAGCAGCAGCTGCTGTCGGCGGCGACGAGCCGCCTGGGCCCGCTCATGGTCCCGCCGGCCCGGGCCTTCGGCCCGGTCATCGCGATCTGGGGAGTCAGCCTCGCCCTGCTGGTGCTGCAGAAGGACCTGGGCCTGAGCCTGCTGGTGTTCGGCCTGTTCGTGCTCATGCTGTACGTGGCGACGGGCCGGCCGGCCTACGTCGCCGGGGGGGCGGTGCTGTTCGGGGTCGGAGCCTGGTTCGCGTACTCGGCGTTCAGCCACGTGCGGCTGCGGGTCGCGATCTGGCTGGACCCCTGGGCGGACTACCAGGACGAGGGCTTCCAGCTCGCCCAGTCGCTGTTCGCGCTGGGCACCGGGGGGCTGGCCGGCGTCGGCCTCGGTCAGGGACGCCCGGACTTCATCCCCGCCGTGGCCACCGACTTCATCTTCTCGGCCTTCGGGGAGGAGGCCGGGCTGCTGGGCACCACCGGGCTGCTGCTGTGCTACTTCCTGCTGGTCGGCCGGGGGCTGACGATCTCGATGCGCTGCCGCGACGGCTTCGGCACCCTGCTGGCGGCCGGGCTGACGATCCTGTTCGGGCTGCAGGTGTTCATCATCGTCGCCGGGGTGACCCGGCTGCTGCCGCTGACGGGCCTGACCCTGCCGCTGGTGTCCTACGGGGGGTCGTCGCTGCTGGCCAACTACGTGCTCGTCGCACTGCTGCTGCGGGTGTCCGCGGCCAAGCGCCCGCCGGGGGCAACGCCGTGACCGCCCAGCTGCGGCGCGTCGCCGGGTTGCTGTTCGCGCTGTTCGCAGCGGTGTTCGTCAACCTCAACTACCTGCAGGTGCTGCGCGCCGAGGACCTGTCCAACGACCAGCGCAACTCGCGCGTGATCATCCGCGAGTACGAGATCGAGCGCGGCGCCCTGCTGGCCGGTGCGGGACCGCAGGTCGCCCCCGTCGCCTTCTCCGAAGAGACCCCCGGGCCGCTGCGCTACCTGCGCCGCTACCCCGACGGGCCGCTGTACGCCCACGTCACCGGCTTCTACTCGGTGGTCTACGGGCGCTCGGGCCTGGAGCAGGCCTTCAACCCGTACCTGGTGGGCAGCGCTCCCGAGACCTTCGCCCGCAACCTCGGCGACCTGCTGTCGGGCCGCCAGCGCCAAGGCGACGATGTCGCCACCACGGTCAGGCCGCAGGTCCAGCAGGCCGCCCGCGACGCCCTGGGAGCGCGCCGCGGTGCGGTGGTGGCCCTCGACCCGCGCGACGGTGCGCTGCTGGCGCTGTGGTCGTCTCCCTCCTATGACCCCAACCCGCTGGCCAGCCACGCCCGCGACACGGTCGTGGCCGACTGGGAGCGGACCGAGGCCGACCCGGCCAAGCCGCGCCTGAACCGGGCCCTGCGCCAGCTCTATCCGCCCGGCTCGACGTTCAAGATCGTCACCGCCGCGGCCGCGCTGGAAGCCGGGACCGGGCCTGCCCACACCTTCCCCGACCCCCCCGCACTCGACCTGCCGCTGACCACCGCGACCATCTCCAACTTCGGCGGAGGCACCTGCAACGGGGGCCGGCCGATCACGCTGGCCAAGGCCCTGGCGGTCAGCTGCAACACGACCTTCGCCCAGCTGGGACTGCAGCTGGGCGCTGAGCGGCTCGTGCGCCAGGCCGAGGCCTTCGGCCTCAACCACGAGTGGGAGTTCCAGCTGCCGCTGGAACCCAGCCGCATCCCCGCCGACCTCGACGCGCCGTCCACCGCGCAGAGCGCCATCGGCCAACGCGACGTGCGGGTCACGCCGCTGCAGATGGCGATGATCGCCGGCGCCGTCGGCAACAACGGGGTACTGATGACCCCCCGGCTCGTCAACCAGGTGACCGACCCGGCCGGACGCACGATCGTCACCTACGGTCCCCAACCGCTGCTGCTGCCCGGGCAGACCAACGCGCAGGCCCTGAGCCCGCAGAACGCCGGGATCCTGCGCGAGCTTATGGTGGGGGTGGTCGAGGCGGGCTCCGGCCGCAACGCGGCGATCCCCGGGGTGCGGGTGGCCGGCAAGACCGGCACGGCGCAGACCGGCTCGGGCCGGGCACCCACCGTATGGTTCGTGGGGTTCGCCCCCGCCGACGACCCCCGGGTCGCGGTCGCGGTCGTCATCGAGGAGGGCGGCGACGTCGGCAGCGAGGCCACCGGCGGCCGGCTGGCGGCCCCCGTGGCGCGGGCGGTCATGCAGGCAGCGCTCGCGGAGGCGCCGCGGTGACGGCGGGCGGGGATACGAACACGACCACGACGAGGCAGCCATGGACGAGACGACGCGACTGAGCGGAGACGGCCGGCGGGTGCTGGCCGGCCGCTACGTGTTGCGGGGCCTGTTGGGCCAGGGCGGCATGGCCGACGTCGAGCTCGCCTTCGACCAGGTCCTGGACCGCCAGGTGGCCGTCAAGATCCTCCACAGCCGCTACGCCGACGACCCGTCGTTCGTCGAGCGCTTCCGCCGGGAGGCTCAGGCCGCCGCCAGCCTGAACCACCCCAACATCGTCTCGGTCTACGACACCGGCGAGCAGGACGGTCGGCCGTTCATCGTCATGGAGTACGTCTCCGGGCGGAGCCTGCGCGAGCTCCTCAACAGCGAGGGGCTGCTGCCGCAGCGAGCGGCCGAGATCGCCAGCGAGGCCGCCCTGGCGCTGCACTACGCGCACGAGCGGGGGCTGGTCCACCGCGACATCAAGCCGGGCAACATCATGGTGTCCGACGAGGGCCAGGCGAAGGTCACCGACTTCGGCATCGCCCGGGCGGTCAACGCCGAAACCGTCACCCAGACCGCCGCGGTGTTCGGCACCGCCGCCTACATCGCGCCTGAGCAGGCCCAGGGCGAGGCCGTCGACCGGCGCACCGACGTCTACTCGCTGGGCTGCGTGCTCTACGAGATGCTGACCGGACGCCAGCCTTTCACCGCCGACTCACCGGTGGCGCTGGCCTACAAGCACATCTCCGCCGCGCCCGCCCCGCCCAGCCGGAGCAACCCCGAGATCCCCGCGGAGCTGGAGGCCGTCGTCATGAAGGCGATGGCCAAGGACCCGGCACGTCGCTACGACAGCGCCCGCGACCTCAACGCCGACCTGCAGCGGGTGCTGGGCGGCCAGTCGGTCGCTGCGCCGCTGGTGGCCAGCGCCGCCTACCAGACCACCCAGGCCGTGGACCGCGATCGCACGCTGGTGGCCCCCCCGCCGGTGGCTGCCCGCACGGAGGAGCGCGTCGTCGTCGCCGACGAGCGGCCCGACAACCGCGCCGTGGGCTACGTCATCCTGGCGCTGCTCGTGCTGGCCGCGCTGGTGGTGGCCGCCTTGCTGTTCGCAAACCTCACCGACGAGGACGCGCCGCCCCAGGTGGCCGTCCCCGACGTTGTGGGCTTCCCGGTGGACGACGCCCAGGCCACCCTGAGCGCCAACGGCTTCCAGCCGCGCATCGGCGACCCGGTGGAATCGACCGAGTTCGACCCGAACACCGTGGTCCGCACCGACCCGCCTGCTTTGGCGCTCGCCGACGAGGGCAGCGTCGTGACCCTGATCGTCAGCGAAGGGCCGCCGCTGGTGGCGGTCCCGCCGGTGCGCGGCCGGTCGCTGGCGGAGGCCCAGGCGGCCCTGCGCGAGGCCGAGCTGGGTCTGGGGCCGACCTCCCGCGAGCCCAGCGACGAGGCGCCCGAGGGCCAGGTCATCCGCTCGGACCCGTCCGAGGGCACCGAGGTGGAACCGGGCACGGCGGTGTCGCTGATCGTGTCCAGCGGACCCCCGCCGGTGACGGTGCCCGACGTGACGAACCTTCCCGAAGACGACGCCATCGACCGGCTGCGCGGGTTCTGCGGCAACCCGCCGTGCCTGCGGACCCAGTCGATCCGCGAGTTCGACGAGACCGTGGCCGAAGGCCGCGTGATCCGCACCGACCCGTCGTCGGGCAGCACCGTCGAGCGCGGCTCCACGGTGACGCTGGTGGTGTCCCAGGG
>DASZOD010000073.1:0-2483 GCA_035550935.1 Egibacteraceae bacterium
ACCTGGGTGAGGGCGACCGCGACGGCGGTCGCCGGCGGGTGGGGAATACCACTACGATGAACGGCTCATGAGCGACCGACCGCCACGGCCCCACCGCCGCGGCCCTCCGACCGACCAACCGCGGCGCCGCGAGGCCGACCCCGAGGACGCGGCGCTGCGCGCTCTGCGCAGCAGGCTGTCGGGAGTCCTGGGCCGGCTGCCCGACATCGAGCGGCGAGTGCTGGAACTGCGCATGGGCCTGGTCGACGGCGCTCCGGCCAAGCCCGGGGAGGTGGCCGATCGTCTGGGCATGACCATCCCCGAGGTCAAGAAGATCGAGGCCCGAGCCTTCGAGCGCATCCGCCAGGTGGGGCCGATCAAGGGCCTGGAGCGCTTCCTCCAGCGCTAAGGGGACGTGCCGGCAACGTCGTATATGCGGCCTAGCGGCAACGGAGCGGGCTTGGCCGTCGTCGTAGGCACGGACCGCCCTGCGACCTTTGGAGACGGCTGTGGCCACCCGTGGGATCGCGATCGTCGTGCTTGTCGCGCTGTTGTGGTCCGGCTTGCCCCCGTCGGCCGGGGCTGCCACCCCCACGCCGGTCGAGACCCGCGCCGCGCGCCTGGCGGGTCTGCCCTCGGCGCCGTGGGCGGGCGCGGACGGCCCGGGGCGGCTGTCGGAACCGGTCGCCGCGCCGCTGGCGTTCTCCCTGCTCGGGTTCGAGGTGCCCCCAGGCTCGGAGGTGACGTTCCGGACCTCGGCCGACGGGCGGCGCTGGACGCCCTGGGCTGAGGCGGAGGTCGACGAGGACGAGGGCCCCGATCTGGCTGGGCCGGAGAGCGCGGCCGCGCGCAACCGACGCATGAGTCTGCCGGTGTGGGTGGGGCGGGCGCGCTTCCTGCAGATCCGCGTGGGCGGCGCCGACCCCGGCGCTCGCCCGGAGCGGGTCGGCGTGCACCTCATCGACTCGGCGGGGCTGTGGCGCTCGGCGGCCCGGCGCGCGGTCGATGCTCTGGGGGCGCTGTGGAGGCGCCCTGTGGCGGCCGGGGCGGCGCCGGTCCAGCCTGGCATCGTCAGCCGCGCGCAGTGGGGGGCCGACGAGTCGATCCGCCGGGGGGCACCGGCCTACGCGCGACGGGCGCGGCTGGGCATCCTCCACCACACGGCAGGCTCCAACGGCTACGGCCCCGAGGACGGGCCGGCGGTCGTGCGCGGCATCTACCGCTACCACGTCGAGTCCAACGGCTGGAACGACATCGGCTACAACCTGCTCGTCGACCGCTACGGCACCGTCTACGAGGGCCGGGCCGGCGGCGTCGAGGCGGCCGTCGTCGGCGCCCACGCGGGCGGCTTCAACACCGGCTCGTTTGGCGTCGCGGTGATCGGCGAGTTCGGCTCGGGCGCGCCGCCCCCCGCGGCGGTCGACGCGCTGGCCCGGCTGCTGGCCTGGAAGTACGACGTCCACCACGTCGACGTCGACGCCACCGTCGACTACGTCAGCGCCGGTTCCGACCGCTACCCCGCGGGCACGACCGTGCGCCTGGCGACGATGTCGGGCCACCGGGACACGAAGCACACGAGCTGCCCGGGGGCGGCGCTGTACGAGCTCCTGCCGCGGCTGCGGGAGCGGGTGCGCGCGCTGCAGGGGGAGGTCATCCTCGACCATCGGGCGACCCCGGACCGGGTGGTGCTCCAAGCTGACGGCAGCGACCCCCCGCAGGTGCAGCTGTCGGCCCGGCTGCGCCCGGCGGGGGCCTGGACGCTGGAGGTCACCGGTCCCGACGGGCGGCTCGCGCACCGCGACGCCGGAGCCGGCGCCGCCGCCGCCTCGCTTTGGCGGCCGCCGGCGGACGGGTTGCGGGGCCGCTACACCTACACGTTCTCCAGTCCCGGCCGGCGCAGCGCCAGCGACTACGTGGAGGTCTTCCAGAACGTCCTGCGCCGGGTCGGTGACGACCCCGACCCGGTCAACGGGGCGGTGGAGCTGTCCCGGGAGGCCTTTCCCGGCCTGTTCGGCGCGGGCCGCGCGGTGCTGGCGCGCACCGGGGTGTTCGCCGACGCGATGGCCGGCGGGCCCCTGGCGGGGCGGGAAGGACCGGTGCTGCTGACGTCGCCCGAGCGGCTCGACGACCGCGTGCGTGCGGAGCTGGAGCGGGTACTGCCGCCCCTGTCGGTGGTCTACGTCCTGGGCGGGCCCGGCGCCCTGTCGGACACGGTCGTGGCGCAGTTGAGCCCGCGCTGGCGGGTGCGGCGGCTTGCGGGCCCCGGTCGCGTCGAGACCGCTGCTGCCGTCGCGCGCGAGGTGGTCGCCCGCAGTGGCAGCACCACCGCGCTGGTCGCGCGGGCGGGGCCAGACGACGTTGCCCCCTGGGCCGACGCCCTGGCGGGCGGGGCATACGGGGCGGCAAGATCCGTGCCGGTGCTGCTGACCGACTCGCGGGCCCTGTCGCCGGCCACCGCGGCGGTCCTGGACGAAGTGGGCGTCGCCGACAGCGTCGGGCTCGGC
>DASZOD010000074.1:0-5637 GCA_035550935.1 Egibacteraceae bacterium
CCCGGTCGACGCCCCGGTCAGGCCCCGCGGCGGCGGCGCCGCAGGCTCGGGCCAGCTCGGGATGAGCTTCACCCTGTACCCCGCCGTCGACATCAAGGACGGCCGCGCCGTCCGCCTCGTGCAGGGCCGGGCCGATGCCCAGACCGTCTACGACGACGACCCGGTCGCCGCCGCCAAGCGCTTCGCGGCGGCGGGCGCCCAGTGGCTGCACGTGGTCGACCTCGACGCCGCCTTCTCCGGCGTCGCCCGCAACCGCCGGCTGGTCGCCGACATCGTCGCCGCCACCGGCGTCCCGGTCCAGGCCTCCGGCGGCATCCGCACGATGGCCGACCTGGAGGACACGTTGGCCTACGGCGCCAGCAGGGTGGTGATCGGCACGATGGCGCTGGAGGAGCCCGCCTTCGTCGCCGCGGCCGTGGCCGAGTACGGCGACAAGGTCGCGGTCGGCCTGGACGCGGACGGCACCACCCTGAAGGCGCGCGGCTGGACCACCTCCTCGGGCGACCTGTTCGCCGCCCTGCACCGCTTCACGCTCATGGGCGTGACCCGCTTCGTGTTCACCGACATCTCCCGCGACGGCATGCTGGCCGGCCCCAACCTGCGGCGCCTGTGCGCCGTGGCCGACGCCACCAGCGCCCGGGTCACCGCCAGCGGCGGCGTGGCCGGCCTGGCCGACCTGCGCGCCCTGGCGGCAGCTCACCGGAACGTCGACGGCGCCGTCGTCGGCAAGGCCCTGTACGCCGGGCGCTTCACCCTGTCCGAGGCGCTGGCGGCGGTGTCTGCGTGACCCTGTCGGCCCGGGTCATCCCCTGCCTGGACGTCCACGGCGGGCGGGTGGTCAAGGGGGTGCGCTTCGTCGACCTGCGCGACGCCGGCGACCCCGTCGAGCTGGCCCGTGTCTACGACGCCGAGGGCGCCGACGAGCTCGTGTTCCTCGACATCAGCGCCTCCAGCGACGAGCGCGACACCATCTACGACGTCGTGGCCGCCACCGCCGAGCAGGTGTTCATCCCCCTGACCGTCGGCGGCGGGGTGCGCTCGGCCGCGCACGTGCGCCGGCTGCTGGGCGCGGGCGCGGACAAGGTGTCGCTGAACACCGCGGCCGTCGAGCGCCCCGAGGTGCTGTCGGAGGCCGCCGACGCGTTCGGCGCCCAGTGCGTCGTCGCCGCCATCGACGCCCGCCGCCGCGACCCCCGCAGCGGCGCCGCCGGGTGGGAGGTCCACACCCACGGGGGCCGGAGGCCCACCGGGCGCGACGCCGTCGAGTGGGCCGCCGAGTGCGAGCGCCGCGGCGCCGGCGAGGTGCTGCTCACGTCGATGGACCGCGACGGCTCCAGGCAGGGCTTCGACCTGGCGCTGCTGCGCGCGGTCGGCGACGCGGTCGGCGTCCCGGTGATCGCCTCGGGTGGCGCGGGCAACTTGGAGCACATGGTCGAGGCCGTCCGCGACGGCCGCGCGTCGGCGGTGCTGGCCGCGTCGATCTTCCACTTCGGCGAGTTCCGCATCGGCGAGGTCAAGCAGGCCCTGGCCGCCGCCGGGGTCCCGGTGCGCCGCGTGGCGCCCTAGCACCCCTCCACCGGGAGGGACCTGCCAGGATGATCAACGATGTATACTCCTGTGTATGATCCGCAAGCAGGTGTACATCGACGAGGACCTGGAGCGGGCCTTGAAGACGCTGGCCGCCCGAACGGGTCGTCCCGAGGCTGAGCACGTCCGTGCGGCTCTGCACGACTACGTGGGTCGCCACCTGCGCCTGCCAAAGGCCAATCCGCTGCTCGACCTGATCGGCCTGGTGGACGACCCCGACGGCCCCGACGACGTCGCGGCCGAACATGACCACTACCTGTACGGGGCGCCGAAACGCCGCACGTGAGCACGTGAGAACGGTCTACGTGGACACCGGCGCGTTCCTCGCGGCCATCAGGAAGCGCGACCGCGACCACGTCCGGGTCGGTGAGCACTTCGCGCGCCTGCAGCGCGAGCGGGCACAGCTCATCACCGTGGAACCGGTGATCGCCGAGACCGCCACGCGCCTGCGCTACGACGCCGACGTGCGCGCGGTCCTGACCTTCAGACAGGTGCTCGACGACGCGGTGTCCGTCGGCGCCCTGCGCGTGCGCGAGGGCGATCCCCGGCTACGACAAGCGGCCTTCGAGCTGATGGCACGCTTCGACGCCCTGCCGCTGTCGTTCGCTGACTGCGTGGGGGCGGTGGTCGCCCAGGAGGTCCGGGCCGACGCGGTCTTCGGACTCGACAGCGACTTCACGATCATGGGATTCGCCCTCGAGCCGGCGTAGGACAACCCGTCGCGGGCCGGCGGGCCCCCGTCCTACGGGCGGGCGCTACGCTGCCCCCGATGACCCACGCATCCGGCAAGGCCTCTCGATGACGCTCGCCGTCGGCGACCTGCGCTTCGACGAGCGGGGTCTGGTCCCCGCGGTCGTGCAGCAGCACGACACCGGCGAGGTGCTCATGCTGGCGTGGATGTCCGCCGGCACCCTGGCCGAGACCTTGGCGCGCGGCGAGACGGTGTTCTGGTCGCGCAGCCGCGGCCAGCCCTGGCACAAGGGCGCCACCAGCGGCAACGTGCAGCGCGTCGTCGAGGTGGTCGCCGACTGCGACGGCGACGCCGTGGTCGTGCGGGTCGACCAGGGCGGCGCCGGGGTCGCCTGCCACACCGGCGCGCGCAGCTGCTTCCACGAACGGCTGGTGCCGTGACCCCCGCGCCGCTGTACCGGCCGTCCAGGGACACGTTCCTGGCGCTGGCCGCCGACCACGCCGTGGTGCCGGTGTGGCGCGAGGTGCTGGCAGACCTGCAGACCCCGGTAGCGGTGTACGACCGCCTGCGCGACGAGCCGGGCCCCACCTTCCTGCTGGAGTCGGTCGAGCGCGGGGAGCGCTGGGGGCGCTACTCGTTCATCGGGCTGCGCCCGCTGTTGGAGCTGCGGGCACGGGGCGGGCAGGTGCACCTGCGGGGGCCGGCGCCGGCCTCGGTGCGCGCGGCCTGCGCGACCGGCGACCCCCTGGCGACGTTGGACGCGCTGGTGGCCGCGCTGCGCACCCCCCAGCTGCCCGGCCTGCCGCCGCTGTTCGCCGGCGTCGTGGGCTACCTGGGCTACGACGTCGTGCGCTTCGTCGAGAAGATCCCTGACAGCGGCCGCGACGACCTGGGCGGCGACGACGTCCGCCTGCTGCTGCCGGGCCAGCTCGTCGCCTTCGACCACCTGCGCCAACGGCTGCTGGTGGTCTCCAACGTCCTGGTCGCCGACGACCCGGCCGCCCAGTACGACCAGGCCGTGGCCGCCTCCGAACGGCTCGTGTCGCTGCTGGGCAGCCCGCTGCAGGCGCCGCCGGTGCCGCCGCCGCAGGCCACCCGGGTGGCCGACGCCGAGGCGAACATGGACCGGGCAGCGTTCCTGCACGCCGTGCAGCGCTGCAAGGAGCACATCCGCGCCGGTGACGTCTTCCAGGTCGTGCCCTCGCAGCGCTTCTGCCTGCGCACCGACGTGGACGCGTTCGCGGCGTACCGGGTGCTGCGGGTCATCAACCCGTCGCCCTACCTGTACCTGTTCGACTTCGGTGACCTGCGCGTCGTCGGCTCCTCGCCCGAGGCGCTGGTCACCGTGCGCGACGGGGTGGCGTCGATCTGGCCCATCGCCGGGTCCCGCCCGCGCGGGGGCAGCGACGAGGAGGACGCCACGCTGGAGCGCTCGCTGCTGGCCGACGCCAAGGAACGCGCGGAGCACGTCATGCTCGTCGACCTGGCCCGCAACGACCTGGGCCGGGTGTGCGAGCTTGGCACCGTGCGCGTCGGCGACTTCATGCAGGTGGTGCGCTACAGCCACGTCATGCACCTGCGCTCCGTCGTCAGCGGCCGGGTACGCCCCGGCGTCGGCCCGGTCGACGTGCTGCGCGCGACGTTCCCCGCCGGGACCCTGACCGGCGCCCCCAAGGTCCGGGCGATGGAGATCATCGACGAGCTGGAGCCGTCCCGGCGCGGCCTGTACGGCGGCGGCATCGGCTACGTCGACCTGGCCGGCAACCTCGACCTGTGCATCGCCATCCGCACGCTGGTGATCAAGGACGGCTGCGCCTACGTGCAGGCGGGCGCCGGCATCGTCGCCGACAGCATCCCCGAGCGCGAGTACCAGGAGACCCAGGACAAGGCCATGGCCCTGCTGGCCGCCGTGCGCGCCGCCGAGGCCTTCTCCGCCCCTCCCGCGCCCGCCGAGGCGGCCTCGCGGTGACGCAGGACCCACCGGCCCGTCAGCGCTTCGCGGCCGCGGCGCTGCTGGCCGTGGTCGCCGGGCTGGCACTGGCGGGGGCGGGGGCCGGCGACTGGGTGGTCCACCACACCCAGCGGGAGGTCGCGGGCCTGGCGGTGACCCAGGTCGCCGCGACCGCGGGCACGCGCCTGGCTCCGGCCGCGCTGCCGCTGGGCCTGGCGATCGCCGCGGCCGGCGGGCTGCTGGCGGTCGGCCGCGGGCGGTTGCGTCGGGCGACCGGGCTGGCGGTCCTGGCCTGCGGGCTGGGCGGGCTGGTGGTGGTCGGCGCCGGCGTGGCGCGGGCGGCGAGCCTGCCCGGCCGGCTGACGGGCGCGGCGCTGTGGGCCGGGCTGGCCGCGGCGCTGGCGGCCGCCGCGGGCGCGCTGGCGCTGCGCGGCCCGCCGGCCCCGGCACCGCCCCGGGCCCGCTACGCGCTCGACCGGGACGAGGCCGACGCCGACAGGGAGTGGACGCTGGCAAGCCAGGAGGGCGAGGACGAGCCGGGGGCGGGCCGGAGCCTGCGAGGTCGGCGCCTACGACGGGCCCGGGCCGGCACCCTCGGGGAAGAACACCCGTGAGCGACTTCCTGGCGGCCGCCGTGGCGCAGGCACGCCTGCGAGCCGCGCGCGCGGCGCAGCTGGTCCCCCTGGAGCGGCTGCGGGCCGGCGCGCGCGCCATCCCCCGGCCGGGCGCGCTCGCCGCCGCGCTGGGCGGCGACGGCTGCGCGGTCGTCGCCGAGATCAAGCGGGCCAGCCCGTCGCGGGGCGCGCTGGCGGCGATCACCGACCCGGCCGCGCTGGCCGGCGCCTACGCGCGGGGCGGCGCCGCAGCGGTCAGCGTCCTCACCGTGCCGGAGCACTTCGGCGGCGCGCTGGAGGACCTGGGGACGGCTGCGGCCGCGGTGTCGCTGCCGGTGCTGCGCAAGGACTTCATCGTCGACGTCTACCAGGTGTGGGAGGCCCGGGCGGCCGGCGCCGCCGCGGTCCTACTGATCGTGGCCGCGCTTGACGACCGCGGCCTGCGGGCGCTGCTGCGGGCCGCCGACGCCGCCGGGCTCGACGCGCTCGTCGAGGTACACGACGCGCCGCAGGTCCGCCGCGCCGTCGCGGCGGCCGAGGCCACCGACGGCTCGGGGCGCCGGGACCGGCGGCTGCTGCTGGGCGTCAACGCCCGCAACCTGTCCAGCCTGGAGATCGACCCGGGGCGGTTCGAGAAGCTGCGCGCGGAGCTGCCCGAGGAGGCGATCGCCGTGGCCGAGAGCGCCGTCGCCGGCCCCGACGACGTGCGCCGGCTGGCCGGCGTCGGCGAGTCGTGCGTGCGCGCGGCCGACCCCGCCGGACATGTCCGCCGCCTCGTCGAGGCCGGTCTGCGC
>DASZOD010000075.1:0-2710 GCA_035550935.1 Egibacteraceae bacterium
CCCACCCGACCAACGGCACCGACCGGCCGATCCCCGTCGACCGGCAGGTCGGCGCGGTGTCGCTGGTCGCCCACCACTTCTTCCCCGAGGCCAGCGACCTGATGTTCCAGCGCCGCCAGGGCCCACAGCTACTGGCCGGCCAGGTCATCGACGCGGTCAAGGATTACGCCTTCGTGGGGGCCGAGGGCGGCTTCGACCCCGACGACTTCGGCATCGAAGTGCTCGACGTCACCGACCCGACCAACCCCGTGCACCTGGTGGAGATCCCCTGCGGGGGCTTCCACTCCGACGTGGCGGTCTACGAGCACCTGCTGGTGCAGTCGTTCGACAGCAGCCCCACCGGCTGTGACGCCTCGCGCCTGCCCGGCATCGACCCCCACGGCGTCGACCGGCCCGCAGAGCTGGGGGTGCGCATCTACGACGTCACCGATCCGGCCAACCCGGTCCTGCTGGCGTTCCGCGGCCAGTCCGAGGGGCTGCCGTTGGGGGTCCACAACATCACCGTCAACGCGCCCGCCGGCCTGTTGTACCTCAACATGGCCGAAGGCGACGTCGTCCGGCCGCAGTGGGGCTACATCGACCTGACCGACCCGGCCTTCCCCGTGACGATCCTGCCGATGCGCGAGGTCAGCCCGTCGGCCGGCGACGGCTGCCACGACCTCGGCCTGGACCCGGTGCGCGCGCTGGGATTCTGCGCCGCCATCGCCAGCACGCTGATCTGGGACCTGACCGACCCGCGCCGGCCGGCCGAGGTGGCGGTGATCGTCAACCCGGCGGTCAACATCCACCACGGCGCCCGCATTGCCCCCGACGGCACCACGCTGGTGGTCCAGGACGAACTGGGCGGCGCCGCCGCGGGGTTCGGCTGCCTGGGACTGGAACGGGGTGTGGGCGCGCTGTGGTTCTACGACACCACCGACCCGGCCCGGCCCCTGCCGCTGGGGTCGTTCTCCACCTCCGAGCTGGACCCCACCAAGGTTCCCTGCACCAGCCACTTCTTCAACTTCGTGCCCGACAGCGCGCAGGTGGTCGTCGGCTGGTACCGCTCGGGGGTGATCGTGGCCGACTTCACCGACCCCGCCCAGCCCCGCGAACAGGCGGTCTTCCTGCCCGAGGGCGGCGACTTCTGGGCCGCCTACGCCTACCGCGGCTTCCTGTACGGCGCATCGCGCACCGAGCGCGCCACGAACCAGGCCGGCGGGCTGTGGGTGCTGGCCCTGGACGGCCTCGCCGACCGCGAGCCGTCCGTCTACGACGAGGGCACGTCGTGGGTTCGCTGGAGCGGCCCGCCGGCTAGCGAGCCCCCCGCAGGCGCCCCGGCCGCCGACGGCGTCCCCCCGGTGGTCACACCCGGCGCCGCACCCGCCGTCGCAGCGGCGCCCCCGGCCTCTCCCGCCGTCCCCGGGTTGCCGGCCACCGGGCGCAACCCCACCGAGCTCGCGCTGCTGCTGCTGGCGGCCGGGACGCTGGGCCGGCGGGTCGCCGCGGTCCATCGACGCCGCGGCTGATAGCCGGGCGGATCCGGCCAGTGGTTCATGGCCCCTGGCGCGGCCACCTCGGACGGCTGTAAACGGGCGTACGAACCGTGACCCTAGCCCTCACAGAGGGCCACGGAGGGGCCGTCGGCCGGCTACTGCACCACGCCCACCTGTGCGCCACCGCCGGTGACGGCGTCCGCCTCGCACAGGCCACCAGCGGGAAGGGGGTGAAGCCCTGACCTGACCCCCCGGGGAGATCTCATGGCCGTCCGCGGGGAGAACTCAGTGGCCCTTGACAGCCGGCCGAGCCGAGTGGGCCTGGAACGCCTATGGAGACGGACGACCGCGCAACCCAGTGCCCCGCCGTATGAGACCGCAACGCCGTTGCTGGGTTCCCGAAGCTGAGCAGCGCCTTCGCCGCTTCGTCACTCGGCGTTGCCGAGGTAGGGACCGGTCAGCTTGCCCGCATCGTCGAGCGTGAACCCATGCCGCCACTAGCATCATAACGCGAGGGAGGGGGCTTGCCGCAAGCGACTCAAACGTGCTGACCATGACTCGTCCGCTGAGCCGATCACGGCTAGGACCTATGAAGCCAGGAGTTGTGGAATGCGTGTGTTGCTTTCGGCAGATGGGTCGAGTGGGAGCGCTGAACCGGTCGAGGTTGGCGGCCGGGGTGCGGGCGACCGGCGCTGGTGCGCCGTCGCTGTGCGCGGGGCGGCTGTCCCTGTCAGGTGCAGCGTTCGCCGGGGAGCGGCGATGACCGAGCATGCGGTGGTGATCGCAGGAGGCGGCCCGACCGGGCTGATGTTGGCGGGCGAGCTGGCGTTGGCGGGGGTTGACGTCGTCATCGTCGAGCGACGCGCCAGTGCGGATCTCGACGGATCGCGAGCCGGAGGTCTTCACTCCCGAACCATCGAGGTGCTCGACCAGCGTGGCATCGCGGAACGATTCCTCTCGGCGGGGCAAGTAGCCCAGGTTCAGGGGTTCTCCCTGATCCCCTTGGACATCAGCGACTTTCCCACCCGCCACAACTATGGGCTCGCGCTCTGGCAGAGCCACTTCGAGCGCATCCTGGCTGGCTGGGTCGGTGAGCTCGGGGTTCCGATCCTTCGTGGCTGCGAGGTGGTGGGCTTCACTCAAGACGACAGCGGCGTCGATGTCGAGCTGTCCGGCGACACGTCGCTCCGAGCGGAGTACCTCGTCGGCTGCGACGGAGCACGCAGCCTGATCCG
>DASZOD010000076.1:0-2331 GCA_035550935.1 Egibacteraceae bacterium
ACGCCGGGCCGGCGCCGACCCCCACCCGCGCCCGGCCGGCGGGGGCGGCCGGCGGCGCCCACGCCGCGGCGCGCAGCGGCGGGGCCGAGCGGGCCAGCGCCAGCAGCGCGGCCAGGTCGACGTCGGCGCCGAGGCGCGCAGCGAAGGCGGCGACGGCCCGGCGGGCGTCGGCGGGCCGCTCGGCGACCGGCACGAGGCCGAGGTGGCGGGACGGGGTGGCCAGTTGGGGGTCGCGGCGCAGGATGCCGAGCAGGGGCACGCCGAGGGGCTCCAGGGCCTGGCGCAGCAGGGCGGCGTGGCGCTCGGAGCCCACCCGGTTGCAGATCACGCCGGCCACGGTCACGCCCGGGTCGAAGCTGGCGTAGCCGTGCACCAGCGCCGCCACCGAGCGGGCCATCGCGGCGGCGTCGACCACGAGCACGACCGGGGCCGCCAGCAGCTTGGCGACCTGGGCGGTCGAGGCCAGCTCGCCGCGGCCGGCGGCGCCGTCGAACAGTCCCATGACCCCCTCGACCACGGCGATGTCGGCGCCGGCGGCGCCGTGGGCGAACAGCGGCGCGACCAGGTCGGGGCCGGACAGGAACGGGTCGAGGTTGCGCCCCGGCCGGCCGGTGGCCTGCCGGTGGTAGGAGGGGTCGATGAAGTCGGGGCCGACCTTGAAGCCCGCCACCCGCAGGCCGGCGGCGGCCAGCGCGGCCATCAGCCCGGTGGCCACGGTGGTCTTGCCCACCCCCGAGTGGGTGCCGGCGACCACCAGCCGGGCGGTCACGGCAGCGGCTGCCCCGCGCGCAGCGCGGCTACCATTCGATGCCCTTCTGCCCGCGCCGGCCGGCGTCGAACGGGTGCTTGACCTTGGCGACCTCGCTGACGAGGTCGGCGATGGCGACGAGCTCGGGGGGCGCGTCGCGGCCGGTGACGACGACGTGCTGGAAGCCGGGCCGGCCGGCCAGCACCGCGCAGACCTCGCCGCTGTCGACCCAGCCGAACTTCATCGGGTAGGTGAACTCGTCGAGCAGCAGCAGCCGGTAGGTCTCATCGGCGATGCGGCGCTTGACCTCCTCCCAACCCTCGCGGGCCAGCGCCGCCGACCCCTCCAGGTCGCGGGAGGTCCACGTCCACCCGTCGCCCATCTTGAACCAGTCGATGGTCCCGCCCTGCCCGGACGCCGACAGCGCCTGGGCGGCCTTGTGCTCGCCGACGCGCCACTTGCCGGACTTGACGAACTGGTAGACGCCGACCGGCCAGCCCTGCGCCCAGCCGCGCAGCATGATCCCGAACGCCGAGGTGGACTTGCCCTTGCCGTGGCCGGTGGCCACGATCAGCAGCGGGTGCTCGCGGGTGCGCCGCCGCGGTGTCCGCTCGGCCGTCGCCGCCGCGTCGCTCATGGCGCCCTCCTCGCTGTGTTCACCGCTCGCACCAGGCCGGCCAGCGGACCCGCGGCCAGCTCCTCCAGGCGCACGCAGGCGGCCCCCATGGCGCCGGCCACGCGCGCCGCCAGCCCCAGGCGCAGCGCCCCGTCCTCGGTGTCGACCACGACGCCGGCCACCCCGCGGGCGGCCAGCGCCGCCGCCGCCTGTTCGGCCGCGGCCTGCGGGTCGCTGCCGCCGTGGGTGGCGCGCCCGTCGGTGAGCACGACGACGAGCGGTCGGCGCCCCGGGTCGCGGACCGCCTGGACGGCCAGGACGTCGCCGGCTTTGGCCAGGCCCGCGGCCAGCGGGGTACGCCCGCCGGTGGGCAGGTCGGCCAGCAGGCGGGCGGCCAGCTCGACCGAGCCGGTGGGCGGCAGCGCCAGCTCGGCCCCGCCGCCGCGGAAGGTCACCAGCCCGACGCGGTCGCGCCGCCGGTAGGCGTCCAGCAGCAGCGACAGGACCGCCCCCTTGGTCGCGCTCATGCGCGCACGCGCGGCCATCGAGGCCGAGGCGTCCACCACGAACAGCACGAGGTTGCCTTCGCGGCCCTGGCGCACGGTCTCGCGCAGGTCGGCGGCGCGCAGCAGCAGGCCCGCCCCGCGGCGACCGCGGGCGCGCTGGTGCGGGGCGGCGGCACGCACGGTGGCGGCGACGGCCAGGTCCTGCACCGGGCCGCTGGGCAGCCGGTGGCCGGCGCGGCGGCCCTGCCGGCCGGCGGCGGGGCTGCGGCGCCCGGGCGGCCCGGCGCCGGGACCGTCCAGGCGCAGCAGCACCGGGTCGAAGGTGGCTCCCGCCGGGAGGGTGACCGGCTCGCAGGCGGCCTTCGCCGCGGGGCGTGGCGACTGCGGGGCGCCCGCGGTGCTGGAATCGACAAGCCCCGGGGTGGAGGGCGGGCCGGAGGCGAGGTCGGACCCGCCTGCCT
>DASZOD010000077.1:0-7241 GCA_035550935.1 Egibacteraceae bacterium
GTCCGGGGTGAGCTGGGGCGGGCACCCGGGCGCCGGCGGGTTCAGCGGCATCGCCGGGCACCGGGCGTTCCAGGGGTCGCGCGCGGCCGGCCTGCCGTTCGCCGGCGTCCCGCCCGAGCTGCAGGCGGCTGCCGACGCGGTCGTCGCCGCCGAGCCTGAGCACCCGGCCGAGCCGACGCCGTTCGCCCAGGACGACGGCGAGCGCCGGCCGCTGACCCTGCGCCGCCTGCTGGCCCCCCACCGGCGGGCCCTGCTGGGCGCGGCCGGGCTCGTCGTCGCCGAGACCGCCACGATGCAGGCCGGACCGCTGCTGACCCAGATCGCCATCGACGACGGCATCCGCGCCGGCGATCCGGCGACGCTGCTGGCGGTGTCGGCGGCCTACGCCGCGATCGTCGGGCTCAACGGCGCCGTCACCTGGGGCCGGGTGCGCTGGACCGCCCGGGTGGGCGAGCGGCTGCTGTACCGGCTGCGGCTGCGGGTGTTCGCCCACCTGCAGCGGCTGTCGCTGGACTACTACGAGCGCGAGCCCGCCGGCCGGCTGATGACCCGCATGACCAGCGACATCGAGGCGCTGGCCCAGTTGTTCCACGAGGGTCTGGTGCAGCTGGCGGTCCAGGGGCTGATCGTCGCCGTGGTCACCGCGGTGCTGTTCGCCCTCGACCCTGCCCTGGCGGCGATCACCGTGCTGGGGGTGCTGCCGGCTGTGGGGGTGCTGACGGTGTGGTTCCGCGCCCGCTCCGACCGCGCCTACCTGGCGGTCCGTGACCGCATCGCCGACGTGGTCGCCCACCTGGCCGAGAGCCTGGCGGGCATCCGCACCGTCGCCGCCCACAACCGCCACCGCCACAACCTCGTCGTCCACCGCAACGTCGTCGGCGCCTACCACGACGCCAACGACCGCACCGCCAGGGTGGCGGCGCTCTACAGCGGCGCCAGCGAGCTGGTCGGCGTGGCCGGGCAGGCGTTCGTCCTCGCCGTGGGCGGGATGATGGTGCGCCGGGGCACGCTGACCATCGGCGAGCTGGCCGCGTTCGTGCTGTACCTCACGCAGTTCTTCGCGCCGATCCAGCAGCTCGTCCAGGTCCACAACGCCTACCAGCGCGGCCAGTCGGCCATGACCTACCTGCGCCGGCTGCTGACCCTGCGCCCCAGCGTCCCCGAGCGGCCCGGAGCCGTGGAGCTGCCGCTGCTGGAGGGGGCGATCAGCTTCGAAGACGTCAGCTTCGCCTACGAGCCGGGCGCCCCGGTGCTGCACACCGTCCCCCTGCCCGTCGCCCCGGGGGAAACTGTTGCGCTCGTGGGCGCCAGCGGCGCGGGCAAGTCGACGCTGGCCAAGCTCGTCGCCCGCTTCCACGACCCCACCAGCGGCCGGGTGCGGGTCGACGGCCACGACCTGCGCGACGTCACCTTGGCATCGCTGCGCCGCCAGCTGGGCTCCGTCCCCCAGGAGCCGTTCCTGTTCGCCGGCAGCATCCGCGACAACATCGCCTTCGCGCGCCCCGACGCCAGCGACGCCGAGCTGTGGCAGGCCTGCGCGGCGGTGGGGCTGGACGAGCTGCTCGCCCGCCTGCCCGACGGCCTGGACACCCCCTGCCACGAGCGGGGGGTGACGCTGTCGGCGGGTGAGCGCCAGCTGCTGGCGCTGGCCCGGGCGCTGCTGGCCCGCCCGCGGGTGCTGCTGTTGGACGAGGCCACCGCCAACCTGGACCTGCAGTCAGAGGCGCGCATCGAGCGTGCCCTGGACGCGCTGCTGGAGGGACGCACCGCGGTGCTGATCGCCCACCGGCTGGCCACCGCCATGCGCGCCGACCGCATCGTCGTCCTGCACGACGGGCAGGTCGCCGAGGACGGCAGCCACGACGAGCTGGTCGCCCGAGGGGGCCGCTACGCCCGGCTGCACGCCGTCTGGCAGGCCCAGGCCGCCGGGCGCGCCGCCTGAGCCGACGGGGCCCGGGGCGCGGCGACAGCGCCGTCAGACCGGACAGAGGCGCGCCGTGGCCACCGGTCCCAGAGCGCGGGCCGTGTCGGCGAGCACGATGGCCGCGCCGACGGCGAGCACGCTGGCGGCAGGAAGGAGCAGCGCGGGCCCCCGCGGCTGTGGGGACGGCGGCGCCAGCAGCCGCTGGACCCGCCACAGCGCCGCCCCCGAGGCCCCCAGCCCGGCGCGGGGGTGGTCGGCCAAGGCGATGCGGCCGAGCTCCAGGCCCACGGTGTGGCGGTCGTGGCGTCGGACCGCCGCGTCGTCGGCCAACGCCTCGAGCTGGCGCCGGACCCACTGGTATGCCCGGCCAGCCGCCGGCAGCGGTGCCAGGCCTGCGGTCAACGCTCGGGCCGCGCCGTCGACGAGGACGTGTCGGCCACGCCGGTGACCCTCCTCGTGGGCGACCACGACCTGTCGCTGCAGGGGGGTTGCCGTGCGCCAGAAGCGGCCGTCGACGAGGATCAGCGGTCGCAGCACGCCGAGGGTGACCGCCGTGGTGGACAGGCCCGAGACGACGAACGTGCCAGAGGCCGCCGGCGCAGGCTGGAGTGGCGCCATGCCGGCAGCCGCCAGCTTGCGCAGCAGCCGTCGGGAACGCACGCCGCCGACGGCCAACGACCACACGCCCCTGGCCGGCAGCGCGACCGCCCAGAGGGCAAGCGCCGCGGTCTGCCACCAGCCCAGCTGACCGCCCAGCAGCCGCCGCCACAGCACGCCGCAGGCCGCCAGCGTGCCGCCGAGCTCTCCCGAGGCCAGGCCGACCACCATCCCCAGCGATCCGATCCACACGCCGGCGGTCGCCGCCAGCAGCAGGGCCACGGCGCTGCGGGGAGCTCGTCCCTGCGCCCACCGGCACGGACGCCACAGGACGACCGCCAGTCCCGCGACGAGCAGGCCGAGCGCGAGGATCATGTGCCGTCGGTCGCATCCAGCAGGCGCCGTAGCGCCGCGGCCTCGTGGGGGCCGAGGTCGGCGAGGAAGTGCAGCAGGGCCGCGGTGCGGTCCTCGGCGGCGTTCAGCGCCTCGGACATGGTCGCTGCGATGTAGGCCTCGCGGGAGCCGGTCGGTCGGTACGACCAGGCCCGTCCCACCCGCCGTCGGCGCAGCAGCCCCTTCCCGAACAGCCGGTTCATGACCGTCATCACGGTGGTGTAGGCCAGATCCTCGTCCAGCAGCGCCAGCATCTGCCTGACCGGCAGGAAGCGGTCGGGGTGATCCCAGGCCACCCGCATGATCTTGGCCTCCAGCGAGCCGAGCGACGGGGCCCTGGCGGCCTCTGCCAATGCCGTACTCCTGTGCGTGATGGGCGTGTCGGAGGACGAACTATAGTTGGCGTCCGCTGTCTTCTCCGATGGTGAGGCAGGCCATGCTCCAGACGTTGGACACGCTGGGCGGCCAGATGCCGGTGGAGGTCCACGGCCACGGGCGCTTCGTGCGGCCACGACGGGGGTTCCTGCCCGCCTACGTGCGCGCCCACGAGGCGGGAGTGCTGCGAGCACGCGCCGAGCAGTCCCTGGACCTGCTACGTCCCTGCACGGTGTGCCCGCGGCCGTGCAAGGACGTCGATCGGCTGGCCGACCGGCTGGGCGCCTGCCGCATTGGCCGCCACGCCCGCGTGGCCAGCGCCTTCCCTCACACCGGAGAGGAGGACGTGCTGCGCGGCTGGCGGGGGTCGGGCACGATCTTCTTCGCCGGCTGCAACCTGCGCTGCGTGTTCTGCCAGAACGGCGATATCAGCCAGCGTCCAGTCGGGCGGGAGGTCACCGCCCGCGAGCTGGCCGGACTCATGCTCGACCTGCAGGAGGCGGGCTGCCACAACATCAACGTCGTCACCCCAGAGCACGTGGTGCCACAGGTGCTGGAGGCGCTGCCTCACGCGGTCGAAGCGGGGCTGCGCCTGCCGCTGATCTACAACACCAGCGCCTACGACGGCCTGGACGGCATCGCCCTGCTCGACGGCGTCGTGGACGTCTACATGCCCGACCTGAAGCTGTGGCATCCCGAGCACGCCCACCGCTACCTGGGCATGCGCGACTACCCGCAGGTCGCCGGCGCCGTTGTGGCCGCCATGCACGCTCAACTCGGCGACCTGGTCGTGGACGAGCAGGGGCTGGCGCTGCGCGGCGTCCTGGTCCGTCACCTGGTGATGCCCGGCCTGGTCGACGACACCCGTGCCATCGTCGCCTTCCTGGCCGGGCTCTCCCAGGACCTGTACTTCAACCTGATGGACCAGTACTACCCGGCCTGGAAGGTCACCGACACCGATCGCTACGAGGCCATCAACCGCCCGGTGGAGACCGAGGAGTTCGACCAGGCCCTGGGCGCTGCCCGTGCCGCCGGCCTGTGGCGGTTGGACTCCCGCTGGCGGCGCTGCTGGCGCTAGGCGATCGGCCGGTCAGCCGATGTGGACGTGGTGCTCCTCTTCTTCCTCGAAGGTGTTGCCCTCTGGTGGAATGGGGTGGGCCTTGAGGATGCGCGCGAGGTGCACGAGGTTGTGGGCCATCCACCGCGTCGTCCGCTGGGTGTAGGGGTGGTCGCCCCCGCCGGCCTCGATGTAGGAGGGGCCGGGCCCCGCGTCGCCCACCCAGTAGGTGTCGGCGTTGGGCGGGATGGCACAGCCCAGGTGCACGAGGTTGAACAGCGTCGTCTCCGCCGCGGCGTGCGCGCCGTCCTCGTTGCCGGTCACCACCACCCCGCCGACCTTGTTGTACAGCGGGTACTGGCCGACCTCGTTGCGCTCGGTGTAGGTGCCGTCGAGCCGCTCGACGACCATCTGGGCGACGCTGCTGCGCACCCCGAACCAGATCGGCGTGCCGATCACCAGGATGTCGGCGCTCTTGACCTTGCCCAGGATCCTCGGCCACTGGTCGCCGTCGCCCTCGTCGGAGGTCACGCCGAAGCGCACGTCGTAGTCGACGACCCGCAGGATCTCACTGGTCACGTTCATCGTGTCCAACCACGCCACGACGTTGCGCAGAAGGGCCTCGGTGTTGGACACCGCCGGCGAACGTTTGAGCGTGCAGTTCAACAGCAGCGCCCTCAGCGCAGTCGGCTCGATATCGGCCATCCCCCGTCCCTTCTCCGGCTGCGCCGCGATCTTCGGCCCGAAAGTCTGGCACGCGCGCGTACCGGCGCCACCAGCACAGCACCGCTTGACGTGGCGACGACCGTTGCGGTGCGGTAGGGATGTCTCGGGCCGCGCCGTCCCGCGTGCCTAGGTGCCGCACTCCGGGCACAGCATCGACTGGTGGCGCAGGGTGGACAGGATCGCGCCCGGGTCGGGAAAGTCGTGGTCAGCCGCGGGGTGGGACTGCTGCGCGGCCGCGTAGCGGTCCAGGATCAGCACCACGGGCAGCTGCCCGTCGGACCCTAGCAGACGCCGGCGGGCCCTGCCGTCGGCGTCGACCCACACCGGCAGCGGGGCGGGCTGTTCTTCTGGCAGCACCGCCCGGACCTCGGCGTCGGCCGAGCGGATGCCGTCGGCCAGGTCCGCAAGCCCGGCGGCGAAGTCCCGGCACGGCTCGCAGTCGGCGTGCAGGAAGCACAGCACCAGCGCCCGGCGCTGGCGGAAGTCGGTCGGGCTCACCTGCGCGCCGGTCGAACGCTCGCGCAGCGCCACGCCCGGGACGACCCGGTCGAACTCCAGCACGGTCCCCGGTAGCTGCATGTGGCCCGCGAAGCGCTGCCTGACGTCGGACATGGCCCGTTCCTTCCCTGCTGCGACGCTGCTGTGGCTTGCCCGATCCCCGGGCGACCGGTCGCCTACCAACGACTGTTTCCCAGCGCCCGCGGCACCATGCGCCACGCCGCTGGGGCGGCCGGCCAGGCCGGGCCGGGTCAGCTGCGCCGGTAGCGGCCCACCGCCAGCGGCATGAACAGCGCCAGGATGGCCGCCGACCAGGCCAGTGACGCGAGCACCGGGTCGGTGGCAGGCCCGCCCACCAGCAGCGCCCGCAGCGCGTCGACGGTGGCGGTCACCGGCTGGTGCTCGGCGAAGGCCTGCAGCCAGCCGGGCATCGACTCGGTCGGCACGAACGCGGAGCTGGCGAACACCAGCGGGAACAACCAGACGAAGCCGCCGGCCTGCACCGCCTCGGGGGTGCCCGCGGCCAGCCCGATGGTGGCGCCGATCCAGCTCAGCGCGAAACCGAACGCCAGCGCCACGCCCAGCGCGGCCATGGCCTGCAGCGGCCCGGTGCCGACCCGGAAGCCGATGAGGCTGCCCACGGCGAACATCAGCAGGATGACGAACAGGCTGCGCACCGCGTCCGACAGGGTGCGCCCGGCCAGGACCGCCGAGCGGGCCATCGGCAGGCTGCGGAAGCGGTCGATCAGGCCCTTGCTGAGATCGTCGGCCAGGCCGATGCCGGTCTGCATCGACCCGAACGCGACCGTCTGGATGAAGATGCCCGGCAGCAGGTAGTCGATGTAGTTCATCCCCGGGGTGCGGATCGCGCCCCCGAACACGTAGGCGAACATGAGCACGAACAGCACGGGCTGGACGGTGGAGAACACCAGCAGCTGGGGCAGGCGCACGATGTGGGTGAGGTTGCGCCGGGCGACCACCAGGGCGTCGCTGACCGCCCAGCGCAGCTGGCTGGTCGCCGAGATGGCGGCGCTCATGCCGCGCTCCGAGAAGCGCGGCGCGGCCCCTGTCGGCCGCGGCGGCGGCCGGGCGCGACCGGCTGGGCGGCCTGGCGCTCGGCGGCACGGCCGGTCAGCGTCAGGAACACGTCGTCGAGGGTGGGGCCTCGCAGCGCGAGGTCGCGGATGGTCAGGCCAGCGGCGTCCAGGCGGCGCACCGCCTCCGCGAGCAGGCCGGTCGCGTCGGTCACCGGCACGCTGACGAGACCCTCGGCCCGGTCCACCAGCGGCTCGCTGGCGGCCAGCGGGGCCAGCTCGCTGACCGCCGTTTGCAGCCGGGCGCCGTCGGCGACGCGGACGTCGAGGAACTCGCCGCCGACGCGCTGCTTGAGCTCCTGGCTGCTGCCCTCGGCGATGACCCGGCCGTCGTCGAGCACGCTGATTCGGTCGGCGAGACGGTCGACCTCCTCCAGGTACTGGGAGGTCAGTAGCACGGTCGCGCCCTCGTCTACGAGCTCCTCGATCAGTGCCCACAGGTCGGCGCGGCTGCGTGGGTCCAGTCCGGACGTGGGCTCGTCGAGGAACAGCACCTGGGGACGGTTGAGCAGGCTGGCGGCCAGGTCCAGCCGCCGGCGCATCCCCCCCGAGTACGTCTTCGCCGGCCGCGGTGAGG
>DASZOD010000078.1:0-2242 GCA_035550935.1 Egibacteraceae bacterium
GGCGTCGGGTCGGGGTCGGTGCTGACGGTGACCGGCGCGGCGTCACCGGTCGGCGACACCGTGAACGGCTGCTGCGCGCTGCCTCCGGCGTTGTTGAGGTAGGTCCCCGGCGTCGACGCCACCACCACGCCGAAGTGCAGCGTCACCTGTCCCGAGGCGGGCACGGGGAACGGTCCCGACCAGGTCAGCTGTCCGCCGGCCACCGCCGGGTCAGCGGTGGTCACGCCGGTGGTGGAGCCGGTCGTGTAACCGAAGCCTTCCGGCAGCGTGTCGATGATCGCGTCGAGCTGCACGGCGACCGGGTTCGGGTTGCTCACCGTGATGGTGTAGCCGTTGGCGCCGCCGGGGGCGGTGTGGTCGTCGTCGCCCGTCTTGGCGGTCGTCAGTGGCACCCATCCCAACGGCGAGAAGGTGGTCAGGTGCGAGCGCACCGCCGAGGCGCCGGCGGGGACGGTCAGCTGCCAGCTCAGTCCCGCGCCGTTGTCGACCTTCTCGGCGCACGAGCAGGTGTTGTCGAACGGGCGCTGCGCGCCGATACGGGCCCAGAGGTCGAGGCGCTCGTGCTCGTAGTAGGCGCTGCCGGCCGATATGGGCAGCCACTGCTCGACTCGGTCGCCGGGCGCCTCGGGGTTGGCAGGGTCGGGAGCGACGCAGGCGACCGCCCCGGAGACGGGGTCCGCGCTGCCGAAGCCAAAGTCGGAGTCCTGCAGGTTGCAGTCCCCCGCCCGCCACAGGGTCAGCGACTTGGCCGCGCTGGAGGTGTTGGCGATCGCCACGTCGGTGCGGTAGGACTCCTGGCCCGCGACGTAGCTGTCGGTCTGGGTGATCTGCAGCCCCGACGGGCCCAGCGCCACCACGGTGACGATGCGGTACGGGTCGGCATCGGAGCCCGAGCCCTGCACCGGCTGCTGGCTGACCGGCGTGTACGGGGTTCCTTCGGCCGCCAGCCCCCCGGGGATGACCTCGGGGCTGTACAGGACGCCGTCGACGGCGGCCAGAGTGGCGCAGGCCGTCTCGCCGTAGAACTCCGGCTCGGCGTCCTGGGCGTGCCACACCGCGCAGTTGAGATCGTCGCTGATCTCGATACGGGTCAGCGGGCCGTCCGAGGCGATCTGCTGGGATGCCGCCAGGGCGCGCTGGCCGCCCGGGCCGACGAGCGCGACCACCATCGCCACCAGCACCACAGCGCAGGTCGCGCGGCGCTGGCGTCCCGGTACAGCCCTCCCGCCCTCCGCCGCCGCATGGTCACGTCCCGTGCCTGTCTCCCACCCTGCTGTCATGGCATGCCTCCGGGTCCATGGTTTTGGCGGCGGCCCCGACCGTGCCTGCGTACCCTGCCGAGCGCGACCGGTCGAAGCTTCCATGACCTGGCGCCGGCTGCCGCACGCAGGCTACTGATTGGCGATGAGCGTCCTGGCGAGCGCTTCGAGCGCCGCCGGGTCCTGGCCGCCGACCGTGAGGAAGCCGTCGGCGGTCAGCCAGCTGTAGAGGCGGACGCCGTCGCTGCTCTGGGTCCTGACGGCGGCCGTGCCGGAGAGTGTGACGTCCTCGACGGAGCCGCCGCTGGCACTGGCCACCTGGGCGCGCAGCTCCTCGTGGGTCGCAGCCGGCTGGCCGGGAGCGGTCCTGGCCGCCACCACCAGGGCGATGGTCGCGCCGCTGGCGGCGTCCTCGACCACGGAGAAGCGCACGTCGTGGCCGGCCGCGCGCGCGGGCCCGGTCAACCCGTCAAAAGCGCCCTGCAACTGCGGCGGTCCCGGGCGGTAGCGGTAGCCCTCGAGCGGCGGCAGCAGCTGGGTGCCGCCGGCCGACTCCGACTCAGTCTCTCCGGCCACGCTCGCCACGCCCCCCGTGGCAGCCGGGCGGCCGGCCCGCAGGGGGACCAACCCCGACCACAGCGCCACGGCGACCAGCCCGCCACACGCCACCGCAAAGACGAAGCGCATCATCCAGACCGCGCGCTGGCGCTCGCCTTCCCGATCCAGCTGCCAGACCTCCCCCTTGACCCGCCAGACATCGCCCATCGAGATGTGATTCCTCCGCTTCGCAGGCCCGCCACCTGTCCCTACGCACTGTGAGCCTGCTGACACCCGCAGGTCATCGTCAAAACTGATGAAAGCTGCTGCAAGCTCGGCGCCGCGCCCAGTCGGATCCCCGCCCGCCGGCGCCCGCTGCGCGGCCGCCCTCGCCCAGTCGGATCCCCGCCCGCCGGCGCCCGCTGCGCGGCCGCCCTCGCCCAGTC
>DASZOD010000079.1:0-6773 GCA_035550935.1 Egibacteraceae bacterium
GCTCGATCTGGTGAACCGCCGAGACCAGGGCGTCCGCATACGAGTCGGCCTCCCGGTCGAACCCGGCGTGCTGAACACCGCCGGAGACGCCGAAGGTGGCGTCGTCACAGCCGACCTGGTACAGGGCATCGAGGTTGGCCTGGCTCTGCAGGTCAGCGCCCTCGACGACGAGGGTGAAGTGGTACAGCACTTTCTTGGGGTGCCTCCGCCGTGCCATGTTGGAAACATACAACATGAGTCTAGGGTGGGGCATCCATGAGGTCACAGCTCTGCCCGCGTCGGGTGCCCGCTGGGCAGCACCGCGGCGGCGTCCCGCGGGTGTACGGTGCCGGCTGTGGGCGCTGCACCTGGCTCCCGCGACGCGCTCGGTCGACCACGGAGTGAGACGATGGCGAGACGGTTCTTCGTCAAGGTCATGGCACCCGACCGCCGGGCGCTGGTCGCGCTGCAAGGCTTCGACCTGGACCTGTTCGCGCCGACGGCGACCGAGGCCGAGGGCCGCTGCGCGATCGACGGGCTGATCACGCTGGACCAGCTCGAGCGTTTAGTGGACGCGGGCTACCAGGTGCTGGTGCAGGAGGACGCCTCGCGGCGGGCGCGGGCACAGCATGACGTCAGCGGGCTGGACGACTTCATCGAGTCGATGGAGCGCTGAGCGGTGCCGCATCTGGGCTACCTCAGCGCGGCGGCGGTGGAGGCGGCGCTGCGGCAGCTGGCCTCCACCTACCCGTCGATCTGCCAGCTGCTGACGCTGCCCGAGCCGTCAGTCGAGGGCCGGGCCGTGCACGCGGTGCGCATCGGCAGCGACAGCGGCGAGCGCACTGGCCTGCTGGTGCTGGCCGGGGTCCACGCCAGGGAGATCGTCAACCCCGACCTGGTGGTGTCGTTCGCGCTGCGCACCTGCCAGGCGTACACCGCTGGCGAAGGGCTGGCCTTCGGCGGCAAGCGCTACGGCCCCGACGACGTGCGCGCGGTCGTGGACGGGCTGGACCTGTTCTGCTTCCCGTTGGCGAACCCCGACGGGCGGGTGTGGGCCCAGTCGCCGGCGGGCGACCCGATGTGGCGCAAGAACCGGAACCCCAACCCCGGGCGTCCGTGCATGGGCGTGGACGTCAACCGCAACTACGACTTCCTGTGGTCCAGCGGGATCGGCACCAGCACCGATTCGTGCAGCGAGGTCTTCAAGGGCGCCGGCGCGTTCTCCGAGCCCGAGACCCGCAACGTGCGCCACCTGCTCGACGAGTACCCGCAGATCGACTGCATGGTCGACGTGCACTCGTACTCGGAGCTGATCCTGTATCCCTGGGGCGACGACGACAACCAGACCACCGACCCGGCGCAGAACTTCGCCAACCCCGCGTTCGACGGGCAGCGCGGCGTGGTGGGCAGCGGCTACCGCGAGTACATCCCCCAGCCTGACCTCGACTGGCACCTCGACACCGGCATCAAGGTCCGCGACGCCATCGCCGCGGTCCGCGGTCGCGTCTACACGCTGCAGCAGGGGGTGGGGCTGTACCCCACGTCGGGCACGTCCAACGACTACGCCTACGCCCGCCACTTCGTCGACGCCGGGCGGCGGGTGTACGCGTACGTGTTCGAGACCGCCCGGGAGTTCCAGCCGCCCCGCCCCGAGGGCGCCCAGGTGATCGAGGAGGGCTCGGCCGGGCTGATGGAGCTCGCGCTGGCCTGCGTGACGACGCTGCCGCCCGCCGCACACGGGGCCGTTGCGGGCAGCCCGTAGCCGCGATCGGCCACGTGTGTGGTGGTCCCGCCGATGTCGTGCGTGGCTCACCCGGCCACGCGGACCACGCCGGTGCCGAGTGCGCGGTAGGTAGGGATGGCGCGCTGGTCCATCGTCAGCAGGCGAGCGCCGTGGTGGCGGGCGGTGGCTGCGATCAGCGCGTCATGTGGACAGCGCCGCCACGACGACAGCGGTGTCCACCGTGGCCAGGGCCGTCTGGTTCAGCGCCTGCCCCGCTCGAGCAGGTCCCGCACCGCCTCGGCGGTCAGTTGGGGCGTCCCCTCAGGGGCGGTCAGCACGAGCCGGCCGTCACGGGACTCCCAGCGACTGGCGTTCTGCGCGTGGCTGAGCACCAGGTAGTCGTCGTGTTGCTCGATGCGGACGCGGGTGCCTGGCGACAGACCGAGAGCCTGTCGCAGCGCCTTGGGCACCACGATCCGTCCGGCGGCGTCAATCGTCGTTTCCACGATCCCGACCTAACCATGGAGATGACAATGAGATGGTAGTACGGCTCCTGTTCCTGTGTACCCTGTCGTCCCGATAGGGGGGCGGGGCATGGCAGAGGTCGTCGAGATCCGGGTCCACGGGGTCGGCGGCGCTCCGGCGGGAGACGTGCTCGACGACCCGCACCCGCGGCTTGTGGCGGGCGATCGCGTCAGCGGGTTCTGGGAGTCCAAGGACCCGCGGACGGCTCCCGCCGGCTACTCCCGTCGCGCCCTGGCCTGGGGAGGCACCACCTCGGGCAGCTGGCAGCAGGCGCTGTGGGTCACGCTGCTGCCCTTCGCCCTGGTGAACGTCGGCGGCTGGATGCACCCACCGGGCAAGCGGCCGTCTCGGCTGGTGCGGGTGTTCGGGGCGACCTTGACGCTGAGCACGGTGCTGCTGGCGGCCGTGACCGCCTACGACGTCGTGGCGATCCAGTGCGGCTCGGACCGCGCCTGCGTCGCCGGGCATGCCTGGCTGGCGCCGTTGACGTGGCAGTGGGGTGACATCCCGATCTTTGTGGGGCGGCCGGCGCCGCGCCTGGCACTGCTCACCGTCCTGCCGGGGGGACTGCTGGTGCTGCTGTGGTTCGCGGGGCGCTACGCCTACCGCCAGCTCGAGAGCTACTACCCCCTCGGGCGCGAGGCCGTAGGCGGCGACGGCATCAACCTGTCCCACGCCGACTTCTGGCGCGGCGCAGAGCCCGCCTACCGCACCCGGATGCTGCACCTGGCGGCGGCAAGGGCGCTGATCGCCGCGACGCTGTCGTGGGGCCTCGCCGCGGTGCTGTCGGGACGGGCGCAGGGGGCCGCGCTGGCGGTGTTCTCCGCTTCGGCGCTGCTGGTCGTGGCGGCCTGCGGGTGGGTCGCCTGGCCAGGGCTGTACTTCCGGGGGCCCAACCTGAAGCTCAAGCCCTGGCTGGCCAGGCTGAGCGGCGCGACCTGGCTGGTGCTGGGGGCGGCGCTGGGGATCGGCGCGTCGGTGCCGCTGTCGGGGCCCGGGCGGCTGTTCGTCGCGGCGCTGGCGACCGTTGCCGGGCTCGCCGCCGTCGTGCTGTCCGCGCGTCCCACCACGGTGGGGCCCGCCGTGCTGGGCGGGGCCGCGCTGTCGTTGGGGCTGCTGGTGGGCGTGCTGAGCGGCGACCCCGCAGGAGGGCAGGAACCCGCCCAGCTCGGCGCCGCGCGCACGATGTTCGCCGGCCTGTTCCGGGCGCCCTACGGACTGGTGTGGGTGCTGGCCTTTGTACAGACCGTGCTGCTGGCGGCGATCTGGTTCGCCGCGCCCACCTCCCGGCGGCTGCGCGACGACCGCGGGGAACGCGATGACGGGGCGCCTGCCGGCGACGCGGCTGCCGGCGGCGCGGGTGGGCGAACGCCGTTTGGGGGACGCGGGCCGTTCGTGGCCTGCGTCCTGGCGCTGTTCCTGGTCGTCGCCGTCGGCGGGGGGGTGCACCGGTTGGTCGCCCAGGCCGTCGGCGACCCCGTCAACCGCTGGGACCGCGCCGCGTCCACCGCGGTGCAGGAAAGCCCGGACGGCCAGACTGCCATCGGCTTCCCGTGGTGGTACGAGACCACCGCGCACGTGCTGCTGTTCGTCCTCGTCGTCGGCGGGCTGCGCGGCCTTGCGATCTGGCGGGGACTGCGCCGCGACATCTCCGACGCCGATCGCCAGGAGGTCCGCCAACACCTGGCGTTGAACCCGGCCCTGCCCAACGCCGTCGACGACACGGCGCCGGGCGCGCGCGCACGCCTCGACGAGGTCGTGGCGCACTGGCGGCTGTCGGGGGCGCTGCTGCGGGCCGACCGCGCGCTCGCGTCCACCGTCTACGCCGCGGCGGTGCTCGCCGTGCTGCTGCTGGTGGCCCAGGCGCCGGTCAGAGCCGTCGACGCGCCGCTGTGGGCCGGCGCGCACGGCTTGTGGTGGCTGTCGTGGACCGGGCGCAGCCTCGGGCCGCTGGCCACCCTCGCGCTGTGGCTGATGGGTCTGCTGCCGGTGCTGGGGGTGGGCCTGCTGCGGATGCTGGCGCGCAACGAGCCTGCCCGCCGGCAGATCGGACGGGTGTGGGACGTGGTCACGTTCTGGCCGCGCCACGTCCACCCCTTCGCCCCGCCCGCCTACGCCGAGCGGGTCGTGCCGCAGCTGCAGCTGCACGTCGAGGCGCTGCTGGCCCGCGGCCACGGCGTCGTCCTGGTCGCCCACAGCCAGGGCAGCGTCATCGCCGCCGCCGCGACGGCCCTGCCGCCCATGACGCCCTCCGACCACGCCGGCGCGGACAGCGGCGCGGACGGCGACCGGGCGAGGGCGCCGCCCGCCCTGGTCACCTGCGGCAGCCCGCTGGGGATCCTCTACGAGCGCGTCTTCCCCGCCTACTTCGGCCCGTCGTTCTTCGCCAAAGTCGACGGCCACGTCGCGACCTGGCACAACGTCTACGCGCCCACCGACGTCTTCGCCTACCCGCTGTGGGACCCGTCGCTGCGGGCCGACCCCAGCAGGCCGTGTCGGGTGTGCGTCTACCGGCCGCCGGGGAGCCCTGCGACGCCGGTGAGCGACCACGGCGACTACGTCATCGTCGACCCGGAGCGCTGGGCAAGCCCCACCGGCGAGCCACCGGCGCCCGCCATCCGCGGCCACGGCGCCTACTACACCAACACCCACCAGGACTTCGAGCTGCACCTGCGGACCATCGCGTTGGCGCTAGCGGAGATCGGCCGGACGCGGTAGGTGCCGGGCTCGTCTCAGAGGTCGGAGGCTTCGATCTCGGCCAGCAGCGCCCGGGCCCGCTCGAGGTCCTCGGCTGCGACCAGGATGCGGGTGGCGAAGGTGCCCGAGTCCAGGCCGTAGACACCCGCCAGCGCCTCGCGCTCGAGCCGGACGGCCAGGCCCTCGGCCTCCAACGCGCCCTTGACGACCGTCGCCAGGGCGAACGGCATAGCGGTCAGCTCCCGGTAGTCGCCCATCGCCTCCAGGCTAGGGCGCCGCGGGCCGCGGTCGCCGGCGGTCCGCCCGCCCCTTGCCACCGGCCCCCGACGGCCCAACCATCGCCGGTCAGCGGTCAGGAGCCGAGCCGCTGGATGCGCTGGACTGCCTGACTCGCGGCCGTGGTCGCGAACCGCGCGTCCGCGGTGACGAGTCTGGCGTCGCGCTCCTCGGCGAGAGCGAGGTAGAGGCAGCCGTAGACGGGATGATCGAGTCGTCGAGCCAGCTCGAAAGCGTGTGGCACCAAAGGTGTGGAGGGTCGCAGCTGCGGCTGTCCGCCTCCTGCCAGAGCGGCGACCGCGCGAGATGACGCTGGCTCGCTGATCTCACCACGACCGGCCTTCGCCCATAGGGCGTTGGCGACCTCAACCGTGACGATATCGGGTGCGAGGAGGTGGTCAGCGCCCAGCAACAGTGCGCGCGCTTCTTCATGCAGCGGTTCGAGCGTGAACCACTTCACGACGACCGACGCATCGACGACGATCACCGCCAGGCCCGGTCACGAGCGGCCCGGACGAGTTCGACGCTGTCCGTCTGGGGGTGCTCGCGGGTCGTCTCGGCGATGGCGTCTGCCAAGGCGACGAACTCGGCGCGACCCAGCCGTGATGCGTCCTCCAGGACCACCCGCAGGTGCCCTTCCAGGGAGCGGCCTTCGGCGGCTGCCTTCGCCTTCAGCCTCTCGACGACATCGTCGGGAAGATCCCGTACGAGCACTCGCGCCATCGGACACCACCGCCTCTGCTATCAAGCATGATAGCATCTGTGCAGCCGCCCGCTGGGTTGAAGCATCGACGACGGATTTGTCGCGAAAGCTTCACCGCCGCCCTACCGGACGCGCAGGGTGAACGGGCTGCCCACGCCGTCGACGAGCACCATGGTCTGGCGGCCCGAGGCGCGGATGTCCGCCCGCGGCGTCGCCCAGCGGTGAGCCTCCTGGACCGACACGGTGCCGTCGCCGTCGGCGTCGCCCCAGCCCTGCGCCAGGCCCTCCATGAGCAGGAACCGCCCCTGCACCGAGTGGCCGAACTCGGGGTCCTCGTAGGACTTCTCGTGCTCGTACGACGAGTAGGTCAGCACCCGCCCGGGCCGTTCGGTGCCCCCGTCGTTGAAGCCGGCGGCCTCGCAGGCCTGGATGGAGATCCACATGCGCCCGGCCGCCACCGCGCCCAGCATCCGCCCCAGGTCGCCGTCCCACAGGTAGGCGTTGTCGGCGCCCCACAGGCCCTCGTCGAGGGTCTCGGCGTCGCCGTCGGCGGCGCTGGCCTGGCGGGTGTGGCCCGAGTAGCTGAACACGGCCACCGAGCGGGCGTCGGTCTTGCGGCTCAGCCACTCCAGGCCGCGCACGACGCGGTCGCGGGTGGCCTGGCGCTCGCCCAGCAGCAGGATGTGGTCGTCGCGCCAGCCGTTGGCCAGCAGGACCTGGCGCAGCAGGACCGCGTCCTGGTAGGAGCCGACGTTGTCGCGGGTGCGCCCGGCGTGGTCGTTGATGCCCACCAGCAGCGCCCAGCGCTGCGACGCCGGGTCGCCGTCGAGCTGGACCGCGGCGGCCTGTGCGGGGAACTCGGCGGCGAAG
>DASZOD010000080.1:0-4469 GCA_035550935.1 Egibacteraceae bacterium
GCGTCGGCTTGCCGACGCCGACGCCGACCGCCCGGTAGGTCGCCAGGATGGCGTCCTTGTTGCGCCGCAGGACGTCCCGCACCGCCTCCAGCGAGGTGGCGTCAGCCATGGGGGTCCTCCCGGCGTCCTGGTGGGACGAACGGCATCGGCGAGCCGCCGTCGCGACGGCATTCACCGTCCGACAGGAGCCTGTCACGAGCGCAGCGTTCGAGCCAACAGGCCGCCGGCGGGGCCGACGGCTCGGGCGCCGGCTCCGGTCTACTCCGCTCGGGCAGTGTCGCTGTGGGGCCGGCGTGCCGGGTTGCCACCGCACAGCTCGGCTTGCCACTCCGGCATGTCCGCTGCGTCGGCCGCTGCAGGTCCCCTCTTCCACGCCCTGCTATGCAGTTTGCGTCTCACCTGCAACATCGCTTTGCCCGCGGATGGCAAGCAGGAGTTGTGCGACGTCATCCATAGCGGCAAGGCACCGGTCGGCGGCCGCAAGCTCGCCTGCGGCATACGTGCTGGCAACAGCGATCGCAACCGCACCAGCCGCCCGGGCCGAGGCGACGCCGGCGGGGGAGTCCTCCACCGCCACGCAGGCGGCGGACGGGACACCGGCACGGACACTGGCGAGCAGGTACGGTGCCGGCGACGGCTTGCCCTCCGCCGTGTCGGTCCCGCCAACCAGGACAATGGGGGCCGGGATGCCGTGGCGCGTCAGACAGTAGGTCGCATGCTCTGCAGACGAGGACGTGACCACCCCCCAGGCCGCGAACTGCCGTGCGGCAGCAACCGCGGCAGCCGCCCCGGGCATCAGCGCGAACATGTCACGTTCGCGCCGGAGCAGCTCGTCGAGCCACAGCAGCTCCTCGGGTACGACAAGCCATGGTGCGACTGCGCCGATGGCCTCCGCCGGGCGGCGGCCAAACGTTGCTGCGAATACCTGCTCGGGGTCCAGCCGGTGCCGAACCGCCCACCGCTCCCACAGCCGCCGATGTACCGGCGTGGAATCGAGCAGTACCCCGTCGAGGTCGAACAGCACCACGCGAACATCCACGCACGGCCCTCCCGCATGACCACGTCGGACCGCTGGAAATTTCTTGACGAAACAGCGTTTCGGATGACCCACGTGGGCGGCGCAGCGTGCGACCGGGCGCATACGATCGGTCCGTGGCCATGGGGCAAGCAGCCGGGCGCGAGCGGCAGGTCGCGGAGCTCGTGGAGCGCCTACAGCCGCTCGATCCGGTCAAGATCGTCGTGTTCGGTTCGGTGGCCCGCGGCGGGGCGGACCGCTGGAGCGACCTCGACGTCATCGTGGTCGCCCGGCGCGTGGCGCCGCGCTTCCTCGACCGCATCGCGCAGGCCTACGAACTCATCGACCCCCGCTACGCTCTGGACATCCTCATCTACACCCGCGAGGAGTATGCGGCCATGCTCGCCGCGGACAACCCGCTGATCCTGACCGCCCAGGCGGAGGGACAGGTGGTCTATGCGGGACCCGCGGCGTGAGGGGCTGCGCTGGCTGCGGCAGGCCGAAGCCGATCTGGAGGCTGCCCGGCTGCTACGGGAGCGTCTGGCCGCACTGGCCTGCTTCCACGCGCAGCAGGCGGCGGAGAAGGCACTCAAGGCGGTCCTGTACGCCGCCGGTGAACGTGTAGTGCTCAGGCACTCCCTAGGCGCGCTCGGCGAGGCCGTGAACCAGCAGTCTCCCGGCTACGAGCCCCTGCGGGGGGAGGTGGCCAAGCTCGACCGCTTCCCACCCGGTACCCGAACGCGCTGCCACCGGGTGCCGACCCGGCCTCGACCTTCGATCCCGCCGACGCCCAGGCAGCGATCGACTCGGCGCAGAACGCCCTCGACCACGCCGACAGGTACCTGAGAGGGTCGTCCTAGCAGCAGCCGAGTCTGCTCAGCCGCGGCCAGCCATCCGTCAGCGGCTCCCAGGCCGCGGTGTCCGCGCGTCTACAGGTCGACCGCGCCGAGCACGAGGGTGAACAGGAGCAGCCCCAGCACCAGCGCCGCCAGCACGCCCAGGCCGATCGCCCCCCGGCGCGGCAGCCGCCGGCCCGCGGCGAGCGGCGCCAGCAGCGCCAGCAACCCCCCGACCGCGGCGACCGGCAGGGCCAGGACGGCGACCATGCCGGTGGCGGTGTGCAGCCAGCCGGCGTCCGGGTACTCCAGGCGGGCCGACAGCGCCTCCAGCAGCTGGGCGGCGCCGAGCACGGCGAGGCCGGCGACGACCAGCGTGCGGGCGGCGCGGGCGGCGGGCATCTGGCGCGGCGGCGGCCACCACCACATCCCGGCCGCCGCCAGCAGCGCGGCGGGGATGCCCACCGCCAGGTGCGACACGGCGTGGGTGGTCCAGCCCGACTCGGGAAGGCGTCCGGACAGGGCCCACAACGCCGCGGTCAGGGCAGCCGCCGCCGCGACCGTGGCGGCGGCCAGCCAGCGCCGGGACCCACCCGCCCTGACCACCATCGCCCGCTCCGCTCGTCCGCGCCCGCAGGACGATCATGCAGCCGGCCCCGACCGCTGTCCACAGCCCACCTGCCGCCCCCGAGTGCGCGCCACCGCGGGGCGTCTACCGTGCGATCATGTCCTCGGGAGGCAGCCGATGGCCGAGACCGCAACGACCGGACTCACCTGGTCCGACCTTCAGCAGTTCCCCGACGACGGGGTCAAGCGCGAACTCATCGGCGGACGGCTGTTCGTGACGCCGTCACCGGTCGACCGCCACCAGTGGACCGCCGTGTTGGTCAGCGCCGCCCTGCTGGACGCGGCACGGGTGGCGGGGGGCAGGGTGTTCCACGCGCTCGACGTCGTGCTCGGCGAGCGCGACGTCGTCCAGCCCGACGTGTGCGCCTTCCGGCCCGAGCACCTGGACCGCATCCGCGACGGCTACCCGCGAGCCGCCCCCGACCTCGTGGTGGAGATCTCCTCCCCCGCCACCCGCCGGACCGACCTGGGACGCAAGAAGGACCTCTACGAGCGCCACGGCGTGGCCGAGTACTGGTTCGTCGACCTGGACGCCGACCGCATCGAGTGCTACCGGCTCGACGCCGGCCGCTACGGCCCTCCTCGCCTGCTCACCCGCGACGACCGCCTGGGCTCCGCGCAGCTGCCGGCCCTCGACGTCGCGGTAGACACGGTCCTGCCTGCGCCCGAGGACTGAGGCCGACCAGCGCGGGATCCTCGTGGGCCGGCGCAGGGTCCTACCGGGGCGCCTCGGCGAAGAAGCAGGCGCTGGGATGGCCGTGGCCGAAGCGGTCGACCAGCTCGGGCACCTCGGCGGCGCAGCGCTGCTGCGCCTTCCAGCAGCGGGTACGGAAGCGGCAGCCCGACGGCGGGTCCGCCGGGTCGGGGACCTCCCCGTGGACGACGACGCGCCGGCGTCGGGCGCGCTGCGTCGGGTCGAGGATCGGCACAGCCGACAGCAGGCCCTGGGTGTAGGGGTGAGTGGGGCGGCCGTAGACGGCGGCGCAGTCGCCGGTCTCGACGATCTTGCCCAGGTACATGACCGCGACGCGGTCGGCGATGTGGCGCACCACCGACAGGTCGTGGGCGATGAACAGGTACGCCAGCCCCAGTTCGTCCTGCAGGTCTCCCAGCAGGTTGATGATCTGGGCCTGGATGGACACGTCCAGCGCGGACACCGGCTCGTCGAGGATCAGCAGCTGCGGGTCCAGGGCGAGGGCGCGGGCGATGCCCACGCGCTGGCGCTGACCTCCGGACAGCTCGTGGGGGAAGCGCCGGGCGTGCTCCGGGCTCAGGCCGACCAGGTCCAGCAGCCGCGCCACCCGTCGAGGCCCGGCCGTTTGGCGGTAACGCCCGTGGATGCGCAGCGGCTGGGCGACGATCTCGCCGACCGCCATCCGCGGGTTCAGCGACGCGTAGGGGTCCTGGAAGACGATCTGCAGCTGCCGGCGGACCGCGCGCAGCTGGCGGCGGTTGCAGCCGGTGATGTCGCGGCCTCTGAACAGGATCCTGCCGGCGGTCGGGTCGAGCAGCCGCACGATGAGGCGGGCGGTGGTGGACTTGCCGCAGCCCGACTCGCCCACCAGGCCCAGCGTCTCGCCGGCCGCCAGCGCGAAGCTCACCCCGTCCACGGCCCGCACCGCCCCCCGGCCGCGCCGTCGCCACGTCCTGCTGGCGGGGAAGTGCTTGACGAGGTCGTCCACGCGCAGGATCTCTCGGCCCGCCGGGGTGCGGTCGGCCAGGTCCGGGTCCTGGGCGACGCTCACCGGGCGCCCCCGGTCGGGTCCACGCCCATCTCGACGGCGACCTTGCGGATCTCGCTGCCCATCTCGTCGCTGAAATGGCAGGCGGAGCGGTGCCCGCCGCCGACCGGCGCCAGCGGCGGGCGTTCGCGGACGCAGCGGTCGCGTCCCCGGCGCAGCCGGCAGCGCGGGTGGAAGGCGCAGCCCGGCGGGGGGCTGACGAGGCTGGGCGGCTGGCCCGGGATCGACGCCAGCCTGCGCAGGTCGGTG
>DASZOD010000081.1:0-10474 GCA_035550935.1 Egibacteraceae bacterium
GGAGCAGGCCCGCGCCGCGCGGGACCAGGCGGCCTGGCAGGTGGGCCTCCTCGCGCACGTCGACCGTCTCGAGGAACTCGCCGCGGCCACCGCCGACTGGCTGGCCGCGGTCGGCCAGTGGCTCGCTGCGGCGGAGGTGGCCGTCGAGCGTGCCGACCGGCTCGCCGCCCAGGATGAGCTGGTCCGCACCACTGCGGCCCGCGCCGATGCCAGCGCCGCCGACGCCGAGCGGGCGGGGCGCGAGCTGGCCGACGCCGGGGAGCGAGTCGCCGCCCTGCGATCGCTGATCGGCGCGGACCACGAGCAGGTCGTCGTCGACCTGCGGGCCGCCCGCGACCGCAGGACGAGCCTGGACGAGCGCACGAGAGCGCTCGTCGACGAACGCATCGCCGCCGCCGAGCGCCACGCGGTCGCCGTGAAGGAGCTCGAGGTCGCCACCGCCGAGCACGCCCGCCTCGACGCGGAGCGCTCGCAGGCCGCTGCTGGGATCCGCGGGCTCGCCGATCTCGGCGTGCTGCAGATCGTCCTCGGCCGCGACCTCGACGACCCTGCCTCCTGGTCGATGACCGCCGCCTTGGAGCACGCGCGCGAGGCGGCGCGGCAGGGGCCGCGGATCCCCGCCGCCGAGGACGGCGCCACCCTCGTCGAGGCCGCCCAGAACGGTCTGGCCCGCCGCCAGCAGGAACTGACCCGCGACCTGGTCGCCGGCATCCGGCTGTTCGGCCGCACCGACTACGGCGTCGTCATCCACGACGTGCAGTACGCAGGTCGCACCTTCCGGCTGCCCGCCCTGGTCGCAGAGCTTCGGGAGGACGTGGCCGAACGCGACCGGCGGTTGGCCACCGACGAGCAGGCGCTGCTCGAGCGGTTCCTGGCCGGCGAACTACACGAGCACCTGCGTGCCCGCATCCGCGACGCCAGCCAGCTCGTCAGGCGCATGAACGACCGACTGGCCGGCTGCCCCACCGGGTCCGGTCAGCGGGTGCGCCTGCGCTGGGAGGTCGACGAGAACGCCCCTGCCGGCACCGGCGCCGCCGTGGACCTGCTCCTGCGCGGCGCCGGCCTGCTGACCGACGATCAGCGCGCCGAGCTGCAGGCGTTCCTGCACGACCGGCTGCGGCAGGCGCGCGACGGCGACGCCGCCGCGAGCCTCCACGAACGGATCGGCACGGCGTTCGACTACCGCCGCTGGCACGCCTTCCGCATCGACGTCCGCGACCGTACCTCGCCCTCATGGAAGCGCCTGACCCGCCAGAGCCACGCGACCGGGTCGGGCGGCGAGAAGGCGGTGATGCTGCACCTGCCACTGTTCGCTGCCATGGCCGCCCACTACGGGGCGAGCCCCGACGCGCCACGACTGATCGTCCTCGACGAGGTGTTCGCGGGGATCGACCGGGGCACGCGTGGACAGCTCATGGGCCTGCTCGTCGACCTCGACCTCGACGCGCTACTCACCAGCCACGAGGAGTGGGGCTTCTACGCCGAGCTTGACGGCCTCGCCACCTACCACCTCGTCCGCGACCCCGACGTGCCCGGGGTGCTGGCCGAGTGGTTCGTGTGGGACGGCACCACCCGCTGGCAGCTGTGACGGGTGAGGCGCCGCTGCGCGCCCGGGCAGCGGACCTGGTGGCCCGGCCCGGCTACGGCGAGCTGCTCGCCGCCGTGCGGGCCCGCCTGGAGGCCGGCGGTGACCCGGCGACGGTCACCCTGCCGCGGCTGGGGCCCGATGGCAGGAGGGCGCTGGCGGACCTGCTCGGCCGGCGCGAGCCGCCGCCGCCGGAGCAACGCGTCCGCGGCGCCACCCTCGACGCGGCTCTGCGCGCCAGCCGAGTTGGCGCCGGGCTGGTCGACGTGCTGGAGGCCCTCGGCGGTCGGCTCGCGGACCGGCGCGCCGACCGCGCCCGGTCACGCGCCGCATGGGATGCGGTGTGGGATCTCGACCATCCGGCACTCGACCGACCCGAGGTCGCCCAGTGGCTGGCGGCGCTGCGCCGCGTCGGCACGCTGCGTCGGCTCGCCCCCGACACCGACGCCGCAGCGGCCCTGCTGCGGCAGGCCCTCGCCGTGGTGGATCGCCTACCCGAGCGCGCCGTGCCGCTGAGCGTGCTGGCCGCCGAGACCGTCGGCGACCCGCATGCGCTGGACCAACGCCAGCCACTCGCCACGCTCGTGCTGCGGGCCGCAGCCCTGATGGGCGACCGCGAGGCGCCGACGTCCGCACGCGGCCGGCGCCAGCTGTGGGCCGAGGTCGGGGTGGTTTGCGACCCGCTGTCCGTGAGCGTGCTCGTGCTCGGCCTGCGCCTACACGGAACCGACATCGTGGCGGACGCTGCCAACGACCACGCCGGCTTCGCGGTTCCGTTGCGGCTCACCTTGCACCAGCTCGCCACGACCGACACGCTGCGCAGCCCACAGCAGCGCATCATGGCGTGCGAGAACCCGGCGGTGGTGGCCGCCGCCACGGCCCGGCTCGGCGAGCTGGAGGAGGAAGCCGTCCACCCGCTCGTGTGCGTCGAGGGGATGCCCGACGTCGCCGCCGACCGGCTGTTGTCCGGCCTCGCCGACGGCGGGGCGACGCTGGCGTTCCACGCGGACTTCGACTGGGGTGGGCTGCGCATCGGCAACGTGCTGCACCACCGCTACAGGGCGGTTCCGTGGCGGTTCACCGCCCAGGACTACCGGGCCGCGGTGGCCGCGACGCGCAGCGGCGAGCGGCTGTCGGCGCGGTCGGGGCGCGCCGTGTGGGACCCCCACCTGGCCCCCGCCATGCGACAGGCGGACCGCGCCGTGGCGGAGGAACAGCTCCTCGAGTCGCTGCTTTCCGACCTCGTGCCGGGCTGAGGCCTCCCGGCCGGCGAACTTGCCACGATGCAGCCACAGTCCGAGGCTGCGGTCCCCAGCGTGGCGGTCGCGCTCGGCGGAGCGCTTCGGTGCGGAAGGCGAGCCAGTCGTCGGGGGTGGCGTTCACCCGGGCCATCTGCTGGCCGGTAGGCAGGGACCAGCCCGGAGGGGTCGCGGTGAGACCCTTGAGCTCTTCTCGCGCTGTCGGCGGTGTGATCGCCTGCCCACCTTCAGCACTCCGCGGCGTACGCGTTGACGGGTGGCACCTTGATGCAGGTCTGTGCAGGCCTCATGGGCATCTAGATGCCTCACCCGGCGGGTCGGTAGCTGCGGGAGTGGAAGCACTGGCGCTTCTTCGGGTTCGTCGCTCAGGCCTTGACGAAGGCTAGGTGGCCGGCGTCCATGTCGCCCTCCAGGCGCACCCCGGAGGCTCCGGGCGTCCTGCTCGCGCTCGAACGTCTTGCTACGCGGCCGGCGGTGCCCCCGACCGGACTCGAACCGGCGCCGGCTCAGCAGGACGGCGCCCACGGCCGACCTCTGACGCCAGGCGGCGTCAGGCCTGGCCCAGCACGTCGGCCACCGACAGCGCGACGTCGGGGAACGCCTGCGGCGCCAGCCGGTCGCCGTGTCCCACGCTGCGGACCTCGCCGTAGCGGCCCCCGGCGGGCGCACGATGCACGACGACCTGCCGCGACGGCACGTCGACCAGCCACAGCTCGGGGATGCCCGCCTGCGCGTACAGGGGTGTCTTCACCTCGCGGTCGAAGTCGGCGGACGTCTCGGCCACCTCGACGAGCAGCAGGACGTCGCCGGGAGTCGGGTGCGCCAGGCGGTAGAAGTCGGCGCGCGGCCGGGCGACCACCAGGTCGGGCTGAGGCTCCGAGCGCAGCGCCAGCCGCACGGGGTTCTGCACCGCCACCACCGCCCGGTCGCCGAGACCGGCCACCAGCAGCTGGGTCAGCCGGTTCACGCAGCCCGCGTGGCCGGGACCGATCGGCGTCATCTCGACGATCTCACCGTCCAGCAACTCCACCCGGTCGTCCTCGCCGAGGATGCCGGCCGCGCCCATGCGCTCGAACTCCTCGACGGTGAAGCGCCGTCGCGTCTGCTCGACCACCATCGGTCATCACCCCGGGGGTCAGTCTAGGACGGTCGGCTCGATACTGATCAGCGCCGGCAGCCGCGACAGCCGAGGCCGGCGCGGGCGGCGACGAGCGGCTCGGCCGCCCCGCAGGCGGGGCAGGGCGCCGGAGCGAACCCGGCGAGCGGAGCCAGCAGCCACACCAGCGGCAGGTCGTGGGTGACCGCTCCCAGGCGGACCCGCGCGCACACCCGCAGCGCGGGCACCGAGACCAGGTGGAGGCGGAACGGCCGCAGCTCGACGCCGGGCTGGTAGGCCTCGTCGATCTCCTGCAGCCGGCGCGCCCGCTCGGCACGGGTAGCCTCGACCTGCCCGTCCAGGGCTTCCTGGCGGTCGCCGGAGGCCGAGGCACGCCGCCGGGTCAGGGTGTCCAGGGCGGCCGCGAAGTAGGCCGTCGCGCAGGCCCGCTCGCGCTCGCGGGCGCTGCCGGCGTGTCGCGCGTATCCCGACAGGCGGGCCGCCGCCCACCGCTGGAGCGTGGCGTGCGCTCCTGCCACAGCGGTCTCGGGCGCCGCGCGGAGCCGGGGATTGGGGCTGTCGGGTTCGCTGAGGCGGCTGCAGCCCTCGAGCACCTGTCGGACGCGGACGCCAAGGCACAGGCCGTTGCGGGCGTCGACCCAGGTCTCCAGCCGCTCCTGGATCCGCTGGTCGGGCGACAGGGTGTAGGTGGCCAGCGCACCGGCGCGCAGCAGTGGCGCGTAGCACGCCGACAGCGGCGGGACGACGTCCAGCCGCCCGCGCTCCAGCGCCACGCAATCGCGGGCGCGCGCCTGCAGTGTTGAGATGGCAGGGCGCGAGGAGCCCGGCCAGGGCACGTAGGTCCAGCCCGCGTCGCCGCGTTCGAGCACGTCGTCGGTGGCGTGGTCGAGGGCTGGGTGGCCGGGACCGAGCAGTTGGGCACCGTCCTCCCGGGCCGCTTCGGGATCCGCGGTGGCCAGGATCGTCTCAGGGAGGCCCAACGAGCTCAGGCTCGGGGGCAGGACCGCGAGGGAGACGTCCCCGCGCTCCTCCCACAGGCCCCCCTCCCGCTCGACGTAGCGCAGCCAGAATCCCAGCGCCGGGTCGGCGCTCACTCCTCAGTCTCCTCACCGGCGAGCGCGTCGACGCGCGCACGGCTGTCCAGGTAGGCGGTGCGGGCCCGGGCGAGCTCGTCGCCGAGCGCATCCAACCGCCCGGCCAGCTCGCCGTCGTCTGCACTGGACACATGCGCGTCGAACACCGCCCGCTCGAAGTCGAACTCCTCGTCGACTCGGCCAAGGATCATGTCGAGTTCGCCGACGACCAGCTCGAACAGGTTCACCTTGGCCTCGAGCACGTCCAGGATGCGCTGCTCGATGGTGCCGGTGGTCACGAGGTTGGTCAGCAGCACCTCGTGGTCCTGGCCGATGCGGTGCAACCGGCCGAGCCGCTGCTCGATCTGCATCGGGTTCCAGGGAAGGTCGAAGTTGACCATCGTGTGACAGAACTGCAGGTTGCGGCCCTCCCCAGCAGCCTCGGTCGCCAGCAGCACCGGCGCGTCGTCACGGAAGGCGGCCACCACGGCGTCCTTGTCGCGGCGTCCCAGGCTTCCGTGGTAGACGACCGTCGCGATGCCCGCGTCGGTCAGCGTCTCGCCGAGGAACGCCAGCGTCTCGCGGAAGCCGCTGAACACGAGCACCTTGTCGCCACGGTCTCGGTGGCGGCGCAGCAGCGACACGAGCGCGCGAGCCTTCGCGCTGCCGGTGACCTGCCGAGCCCGGGCGGCCAGGTCGCGCCAGCCGACGCGCTCGAGTGTGGGTGCCAGCGCCCGAGGGCTCGATCCGGCCAGCCGCTGCACCGCCCGCAGCTGCAGCGTCAGGGAGGACGACGCGGCCCGGCCGTCGGCGCGTACCCGCTCCGACACCGCCGCGTACAGCGCCGCCTCGTCGCCGGCGGGCGCGACCTTCAGAGTCTGGGCCAGGCGGCAGGGCAGCATGAGGGCGACCTCGCTGCGACGGTGACGCACCATCACCTCGCGGCTGCGGACGCGCAGCGCCGGCAGCTCGCGAACCGTCTGTGTGCTGCCTTTGGGTGCGGGACCTGAGCCCCCCGGGCCCCGGGACCGCGCCCCCTGGCCGTGCCGCTGCCGGAACTGTTGCGGCGTGCCCAGGTGGCCGGGCCGGACAAGGCTGACGAGCTCGTACAGGTCGGCGAGACGGTTCTCGACCGGTGTTGCGGTGAGCAGCAGCAGGTAGCGGCTGCGCAGCAGCCGCGCGAGGCGGCCGGACGCGCTGCGTGCCCGGCGCACCCGATGCGCCTCGTCGACGACCACCAGGTCCCAGTGGGTGGTGACCAGCGCGTCTCGCAGCGGGGCGCGGCGCGCGGCGGCCAAGGAGGCGACGACCACCGCCTGTTCGCCGACCGACTCGGCGGCGCGCCAGTCGGCACCGGTGGCCAGCACCGAGGGCAAGGCGAACTTGCGTTCGAGTTCCTCCCGCCATTGGGTCACCAAGCCGGCCGGCACCACCACGAGGCTGCGGCCGGCCAGCCCCCGCAGGCGCAGCTCGGACAGCACCAGGCCCGCCTCGATGGTCTTGCCCAGCCCGACCTCGTCGGCGAGGATCGCCCGTCCCCGCATCTGCCGCAGCACCCTCTCGGCGGCGCGCAACTGGTAGTCGAACGGCTCGAAACGCAGTCGGGGCAACGACATGAAGGTCTCGAACCCCGGCCGGGCCCAGAGCGCCGCGGCCTCGTCGACCAGCCGGGAGACCTCCTCGTCGACCGGGCGGCCCGCAGCGAGCGTGGCCAGCAGCTGGTCGTAGGCAGGCGCCGGTACCGTCCCGGTGGCCCGCCCATCCGCGCTGAACGCGGCCGGTTCAAGCTCAGGCGTCCCCAGAGCGGTGGCGCGGCGTCGCACGGCGCGGATCGTAGCTGGCGCGGCAGGCGCAGCCGCGGAACCTGCGCAGGGCGGAGGTGCGTGCAGCTCGCTGGTGGCCGATGCGGTCCGCCGCTAGGCCCCGACGCCAGGTGTAGGTTCGCGCACCGTGGCTGGCGCCCCGCGCACCCTGACGCAGCGCGACCTGAATCGGGCGCTGCTCGCACGCCAGTTCTTGCTGGAGCGCGCGCGAACGACGCCGCCCCGGGCGCTGGAACGCATCGGCGGCCTGCAGGCGCAGTACGCGCCGTCCATGTATGTCGGCCTGTGGTCGAGGCTGGAGGGCTTCCAGCGCAGCACGCTTACCCGGGCCCTCCAGCGGCGCACGGTCGTCCAGGGCACGCTCATGCGGATGACCATCCACCTGGTGTCCGCGCACGACTACTGGCCGTTCGCCGTCGCCGTGCGGCAGGCCCGCAGACGATCGTGGCTTCAGGTCCACCGGGGCGGCCCCAGCGGCGCCGAGATGGCCTCGGCAGCCGCTCGTCTGCGGGCGTGCATCGCCGGAGGGACGCTCCGCCGCGCCGACATCGAGAGGCTCCTCGGCAAGCCCTGCGCGAACGGCGTCGGCCTGTGGTTGGACCTCGTCCGCGTCCCTCCTTCGGGCACCTGGGAGCGCCGCCGCGCGGACCTGTACGCGGCAGCCGAGGACTGGCTGGGCCCCGAGGAGGTGACGCCAGAGGACGCGATTGCCCACCTGGCGCGTAGCTATCTGCGCGGCTTCGGCCCCGCGTCCCGCAAGGACCTTGCGAACTACGCCGGGCTGCCGGTCAGGGATGTGGCGGCGGTGCTCAAGCGGCTGGGCCTGCGTCGCTTCCTCGGCGAGGGCGGCGAGGAGCTGCTCGACCTTCCGCGTGCACCTCTTCCGGATCCGCAGACCCCTGCGCCGGTGCGCTTCCTTCCGATCTGGGATCCCACGCTCCTCGTCCATGCGCGTCGGACGGGCATCCTGCCGGAGCGATACCGGCCGATCGTGTTCAACACGAAGACGCCGCACTCGGTGGCGACTTTCCTCGTCGACGGCGCCGTGGCGGGGACCTGGAGGTATGAACCGGGTGGCGTGCGGCTCGAGCCGTTCGGGCGGCCTGACCGGACGACGCTGCGGGAGCTGCGCGAGGAAGCCGAGCGCCTGGCCGCGTTCCACGGCTGAGCTTCGGCTTCGACCTCGCACTTATCGCGAGCGAGTTGGACGGTCTGCGGAGACCCTCTGGGTGCGGCGTGCGGCGACGCTCAAGCCGATGCCGTGACGCGACTGATCGCCGCCGCCTGGCGGCAGGAGCCGCAGGACTTGCCGGGGACGCTGCTGACCTCGCCGAGGCTGCGGCGGGTGGGTGACCTGGTGGGGCATCTCACAGCTCCACAGCAGTGGGGCGTCGACCTTGCGCTGGCCACCGTCTTGGACCTGGAATAGCCCCCCGGCACGAGGCACAGCACTTGCTGCTACGGCTCACCTGAGGGGGACGAGGTACGACTCGACTCGGCATATGTCGTCGCCTGCAAACGTGAACACGTCGCAGAACGCGAAACGGTGGACCTGACCGCTCTCGTGCGTGGTCTCGCCGTTGCCGGTCGCGACCACGGTGTCGGCCTCTTCGACGAGCCGATCGACGGTCAAGGTCGGGCTGCCCACGAACTCGTCGTTCTCGATCTCCTGGTCGAACGCGTCCTTGCCGGTCAGACGCCGGTATCCCGCCAGATCCCAGACGACGTCGTCCGTCAGGCACGCCAGGATCTGGCGATGATCGCTCCGGCGGAACCCGTCGAAGTACGTCTCGACGACGTCCTTTCGTGCTGACACTTCGCTCCTCCCGTTTGAAACGCGCCACCCTAGCCTCCCGCGCTGCACGACACGCTCGCGGTCACCGGCGACGCCGACGCGACCCGCGGAGCCGGCGCTGTGCCGGCCTCGTTCGCGACGAGGTCACGAGGGTTGCTCCGGTGCCTCGGCGTTGACCATCCAGGGTGTACCGAACCGGTCGACACACATGCCGAACTTCGGCGACCAGAACGTCTCGGCCAGCGGCATCGTGACCTCTCCGCCGTCCGCCAGCGCCTCGAACACCCGCTCGGCCTCGGCGACGTCGGCAACCGTGTAGTTGACGTACATCCCTTGCACCGGACCGAAGTTCTCTGTCGGGTCGTCCGACGCCATCAGCAGGTGGTCCTCGAACGTCAACGCAGCGTGCATGATCAGATCGGCCTGGTCAGCGGGCACCGCCTCGTCCGACGGCATGTCCGACATCGGCAGCAGGACGAGCTCGCCGCCAAAGATCTCCTGGTAGCGGGTGAATGCTTCGCGGCAGTTACCACCGAAGTTCAGGTACGGGTGAAAGGCCATCGGATCCTCCCAGATGCGTTCTTGAGTCGGGTCTTCACCAGTCTGACGGCGGGTGGGCCGAGAACTCATCGCCTGCGGCGGACCGAGCCGGCGTTGTGGGACACCGAAGGTGGAGGACACGGCGTCCCGCCGCCGGTCACAACCTGTGTCCGGGTGATCGCAGTGTTGTGGGACTCGAGGAACCACGCCAGCGCGATGAGTTCCGGCTGACGCAACCGTCTACCTCCTCATCGACCAGGCGCGCCCGCCACGTTCGCCAGGGAGGCAACTGATGACCAAGGTCATTGCAGGCATCACGATGTCGGTCGACGGCTACATCACCGGGCCGAACGACGGGCCCGGCCGCGGCCTCGGAGTCGGGGGCGAGCGGCTGCACTACTGGGTGTTCGGCGGGCCGTGGAGCTACGACTCGCCCCGCACCGGCGAGGCGGCCGACGAAGACAAGGCCTGGCTCGATGAAGCGGTCGCCGAGACGGGAGCCGTCATCGGCGGACGGAGCACGTATGAGACGGCAGGGCACTGGGGCGACACCAACCCCTGGGGTGTGCCGTTCTTCATCGTCACCCACCGCCCTGAGGAGCAGCCCCCAGGCGACGACTTCACCTTCGTCGGCAGTGTCCCCGAGGCGATCGAGCGGGCGAAGGCCGCCGCCGGCGAGAAGCACGTCCATGTGATGGGCGGCGCCGACACCATCCGCCAAGCTCTCGCCGGCGGGTACGTCAACGAACTCACCATCATCATCGCTCCGGTGGTGCTCGGCGGTGGTAAGCGCCTCTTCGAAGGGTTCACCCAGTCATTTGATCTTGAGCACCTCGGTGTTCGGCAGTCGCCGTTCGCCACGTTCATCGACTACCGCGTCAACAATTGACGTCACGCCACGAGGGTGCGCTCGCGAGTCGAGCGCCGTGCTCTCGTGCTGCTCGCGACCTGCAGCTCGTAGGCCTCCTCGACGCGCTCGATGTCCTTGAACGTGAAGCAGACCGGGGCAGAGCGGACGCGGTGTGGGGTGGGACGCCAGCGGCGCTAGGCAACTCCGGTGCGACGTGGCACGATCGCGCAGGTGACCAGCAGAACCGCCGCGGCGCAGCACCTGCGCGACTTGGCGCGGCTGCGCCGCGTGCGCGACCGGATCGACCGGGAGTACGCGCAGCCGCTGGACGTCGAGGCGCTCGCCCGCGGCGCGCACATGTCAGCCGGGCACCTCAGCCGCGAGTTCCGCCGCGCCTACGGCGAGTCGCCGTACGCCTACCTGATGACGCGG
>DASZOD010000082.1:0-9629 GCA_035550935.1 Egibacteraceae bacterium
CGCACGCTATCCCCGGCCGGTCAGTCGCTGGCGGGCGGAGCGGCGGGCGGCCTCGACCGCCTCGCCCAGGCGGCTGCCGTCGCGGCCTCAGGCCTGCGCCACGTCGGCCCGGCCGCCTGCGCCACCGCCGACGACCTGGGCGCCGGGCTGCAGGACCTCGCGGGCCTGCAGGCCTTCGGCGACGAGGTCGGCGCTGACCGCCGCAACGAGTTGCGCCCTGCCGTCGGGCGTCGGCGAGCCGAGCACGACCACCCCCGTCCCCAACCGGTTGCGCAGGTCGGTGGCCAGGGCCTTCAGCGCGTCGCGGTCGGCGCCGGGCACGGTGGCGGCCACGACCGCGGCGCCGTCGACGCGCTCGGCGTCCTCGACCAGCGGCCCGGCGGAGGCCAGCAGCGCCTCCTGACGGGTGCGGGCCAGCTCCTTCTCCAGCGTCCGCACGCGCTCGAGCAGGTCGCTGATCCGCTCGACCGCCTGGTCGCTGGGCACCTTGAGCAGGCGGGCCACCTGGTCGGCGACGAGCCGCTCGCGCGACAGGTGCGCGAACGCCTCGGGGCCGGTGACCGCCTCGATGCGCCGCAGGGTGGCCGCGATCGAGCCCTCGGACAGGACGGTGAACAGCCCCACCTCTCCGGTGTGACCGACGTGCGTGCCGCCGCACAACTCCTTGGAGTAGTCGCCGATCCGCACGACCCGGACCCGCTCCCCGTATTTCTCACCGAACAGCGCGACCGCACCCATCATGCGCGCCTCCTGCTGGGAGGTCTCCACCACCACCACCGGGGGGTCCTCGGCGATGCGAGCGTTGACCAGCTCCTCGACCTGGGCCAGCTGCCCCGGCGGGACGGCCTCGAAGTGGGGGAAGTCGAAGCGCAGCCGGCCGGCGTCGATCGCCGCGCGGGCCGCCTGGCCGACGCGCAGCTCGCCGGCCTCGACGCGGGCGCGGTGCACGACGAGCCCCTGGATCGGCGCGATCGTGTCGACCACGCGCACCCGGCCGGTGTCGGTCTCGATCAGGCCGTGGTCGCCGAGCTGGCCGCCGCCCTCGGCGTAGAACGGCGTGCGCGCCAGCACGACCTCGACCTCGTCGCCTTCCTCGGATGCCTGCAGCATGCCCCCGGGCGCCACGATGGCGTCGAGGCTGGTCTCGGCGGTCTCTTGGGAGTAGCCCACGAAGTCCACGGTGCCGACGCGGCTGGCGGCCTGGCGGTAGCCCTCGACCGGCACCCCGCCGTCCCCGGCCCTGCCCTTCGCGGCGGCCCGGGCCCGGGCGCGCTGGGCCTCCATGTGGCGGGCGAAGGCGTCGCGGTCCAGCGCCAGTCCCTGCTCCTGGGCGATCTCCAACGTCAGGTCGACGGGGAACCCGTAGGTGTCGTGGAGGGTGAAGGCGGTGTCACCGGGCAGCTCATGGGCACCGTCGGACTTGGCGTGGGCGATGGCCTGGTCGAGCATCGCCATGCCGGTGCGCAGGGTCCGGGAGAAGCCCTCCTCCTCGGCGGCGGCGACCCGGGTCACCAGCTCGGCCTGGTCGCGCAGCTCGGTCCACGTGTCGCCGAGCGTCTCGCGGACCGCGGCCATCACGGCCGGCATGATCGGGCGCTCGCAGCCGAGCATCCGCGCGTGGCGCACGGCCCGACGCAGCAGCCGGCGCAGCACGTAGCCGCGGGCCTCGTTGGACGGCAGCACCCCGTCGGCGATGAGCATCGCGCTGGTGCGGGCGTGCTCGGCGATGACCCGCAGGCTCACGTCGCGGCTGGCTTCGTGCCCATAGTCGGTCGCGGTCAGCTCCGCCGCGCGGTCCAGGACGGGGCGCAGCACGTCGGTCTCGTAGACGTTGGGGACGTCCTGGAGCAGCACCGCCATGCGCTCCATGCCCATGCCGGTGTCGACGTTCTGCTTGGGCAGCTCCCCCAGGATGGTGCCGGCCGCGTCCTGCTCGTACTGCATGAACACGAGGTTCCAGAACTCCATGTAGCGCGACTCGTCGACCGCGGGGCCGCCCTCCGCCCCGTGCTCGGCCCCGCGGTCCAGGTACAGCTCGGTGCAGGGACCGCACGGCCCGGCCCCGCCCGTGGACCAGAAGTTGTCGGCCTGGCCCCGGCGCACGATGCGCCCGGTGGGCACGTCGGTCTCGGCCAGCCAGATCTGCTCGGCCTCGTCGTCGTCCTCGAAGACCGTCACCCAGATGCGGGCGGGGTCGAAGCCGTAACCACCGACCGACAGCTCCCAGGCCCAGCCGATCGCTTCCCGCTTGAAGTAGTCGCCGAAGCTGAAGTTGCCCAGCATCTCGAAGAACGTCAGGTGCCGGGTGGTCAGGCCGACGTTCTCGATGTCGAGGGTGCGGGCGCACTTCTGGACGCTGGCGGCGCGCAGGTGCCCGGGGGTGGCCTCACCGGAGAAGTACGGCTTGAACTGCACCATCCCGGCGATCGTCAGCAGCATCGACGGGTCGTTGGGGATCAGCGACGAGGACGGCCAGATGCGGTGGTCCTTGGCGCGGAAGAAGTCCAGAAAGGTGCGGCGGATCTGGGTCGACTCCATCGGCTACCAGGCGGGTCGGGTCGGTTCGGCGTCCCGGCGTGGGGCGCTGCCTCCACGGTAGACCGCCCGCAGCTCGGCTTCCTTGGCCGCCGCCGCCGCTCGGCCCTCCTCCAACGCCAGCGCCAGCCGCTCGCGCAGGGCGTCCGCCCGGGCCGTGGCAGACCGGGTCAGGCCCTCGGGCGACAGCCGGCGCTGGGCCTCCTCCACCTTGCCGGTGGCCCAGATCCCCAGCGCGACACCGGCCCCGAGGCCGACCATCGCGAAGAACATGCGCTTGAACATGGCCGTGGTCCTGTGGCTCGAGGTGGGGGCCGCAAGCCTACCGGGTGGCCTCCTGCTCGGCCCGCTTCGTGGCCCTCCTGGCCGTCCGAGCGGTCCGCAGGGCCGCACCGGTGCCGGTGGTGAAGGCGATGGCCTTGATGAGCGGGTTCGCCACGGCGCTGTGCACGACGTCGGAGATGCCCTCGGCCGCCCCGGAGATGTGCTGGACGTTGGCCACGATCGTGTCCAGCCGCGCCAGTTCGGTGTTGACCCCCGCGACGGTCTCACCGATGCCCCCGAGCAGCGGCACGGCCTGGTCGGTGAGCTGCTCGACGCTGTGGGTCAGCTCGCGGACGGTCCCCACCAAGGTGAGCAGCAGCGCCATGAGGCCCAGCATCGCGGCGGCGAAGGCGACCGCCGCGATGATGGCGGCCACCCCGTAGAAGCTGGCGTCGTAGGCGATGCCCAGCCCCACGAAGACGGCCGCGACCGCGAGCACCGCCACGACCGCCGCGAGGATGCCTCGCCCCCCCATGAGTGCCCCTTCTGCCTGCCGGCGGAATGCGCTGCGCAGACTAGCGGACGGCCCGGAGGCCGACGCCAGGGCGGGCCACGACCACCGGCAGGCTCAGGGCCGCCAGACCCGGCACGAACAGGTCCTCGGGGGGACGCAGGTCCCGCGCTGGGGCGCCCGCCATGTGCACTTGCGCGCTGTGGTCGCCGATGATCCAGACCGCCTTGGCGCCCGCCCGCAGCCAGCGGCCGGGCCCGGCGCCGGGACCCAGCTCGACCACGAGCACGGGCGCGCGGTGGCTGATGCCGTCCACGGGCAGCTCGTCGAGGGCGACGCTGACGTCGGGGCGCCACAGCCCGTCGCGCAGCCGGACGAGCAGCTCCGCGCTCGCGAAGCCGCCCAGCGACAGGGCCGCGGGCGACAGCAGCCGCACGAGGCGCGCCGCCTGCAGCCGCCGCTGCGCCGACCTGGCAGGCGTCGCTTGCAGCCCGTCCGTCGCGCCCATGGCCACCTCCGCACTCGCGCCGGCACTGGCGCACCGTACGCCAGCGACCGGCCGCCGGGGTGGTCGACGCGGCGCGCGGTGTGGATACCTGAAGCGTCAGCCCAGCTCGGCGCGTCGGCGCCGATGGACGTGCTCGACGGTCAGCAGGTCGGCGTAGCGGCCCTCCACCACCACCGCAGCGCGAGGCAGGTCCGGCCATCTCGGCAAGCTGGAAGCCCGGTGATGCCGTAGCGCTCGCGGCTGTCAGGGGCGATGACGAGGTCGTCCTGGCCCCACGTCCGCCGGCGGGCTACCCGGGTGAGCGACGATCGCATGCCCCACCTAGTCCTAGTCGAGGCACTCCGCCGAGGCCATCCGAGCGACCTCGGCGATGAAGCGGGCGAAGTCGTCCAGCCGCGTGTGCAGGATCTCCACCACCCGACGGTCGTCCACCCGCGCGTAGCCGTGGACGAGCAGGTTGCGGAAGCGCGCCATGTCTTCGAGCGCCGTGGTCAGTTCGGCGGGCAGGAAGGCCGCCTCCCCGAGCACCGTGAAGACGTCTGCGAAGCTGGCCGGGGCACGCAGGCCCTCGGAGGCGATGATGTGCTGGCCCACGTCGATGCAGATCTCGGCTGCCACCACGAACCGGTACTTGACCGCCGCGAGGCGGTCGGCGTCGGCCAGCAGCTCCTCTGCGGGATAGCCGGCCAGGCGAGACAGGTGCCGTAGCTCCTGGCTCAGGCGGTCCAGCAGCTCCCGCAGGCGTCCGGGGTCGACCATCAGCGATCAGCGCCGGCCCTCGGCCATGGCGCGCAGCAGCGCCAGGTCCAGCGGCTGAGCGTGGATCTGGAAGTCGAGGAACTCGCGCAGTTTCAGGCTCTCGAAGCGCACTCGCAGGGGCTCGTCGCGCGAGTACACCACGACCCGTTCGCGCAGGACCCTTCCGGCCAGCGGCAAGGGCGCGTCGTTGAGCGCGAGCACGTCGACCGGTCCCAGCCGCGTCGCGGTCTCGAGCCGGTGAGCCAGGTCGAGCGACACATCCAGGTAGCGCTCGCGGGGCAGGGACGGGTCCAGGTAGACGGCGATGTCGACGTCGCTATCAGGGCGGGCTCGGCCGGTCGCGGCGGACCCGAACAGGTACAGGAAGCGCACCGGGGCGTCGGACAGCGCCGCCGCGGCCGCGTCGCGCAGTTGCTGGACGACCGGATCCATGGCTCCCAGATCCTACGGCCCACGGGTCCTACACCCGGCGGGTCAGCACGACCAGCACGGTGCGGGCCAGGATCTGCAGGTCCAGCACCGGCGACCAGTTCACGAGGTACTGCAGGTCGTGGCCGAGCTTGTACTCGGGGTCGGTGTGGTAGCGCCCATTGATCTGGGCCAGGCCGGTGATGCCCGGGGGGATGTCGTGGCGGCGCTGGTAGCCGGGGATGAGCTGCTCGTACTGGGCGGTGAGCTCCGGGCGCTCCGGGCGCGGCCCGACCACCGACATCTCCCCGCGCAGGACGTTCCACAGCTGGGGCAGCTCGTCCAGCCGGGTGGAGCGCAGCCACTGGCAGGCTGGGATCACCCTGGGATCGCCCTGCGGCGCCAGGATCGGCCCGACGCCCTCCTCGGCGTCGGGGTGCATGGTGCGGAACTTCAGCATCGCAAACGGCCGGCCGTCCCGGCCGACCCGCTCCTGCCGGAACAGCACCGGCGGGCCTGCCACCACCCGCACGTACAGAGCGACGAAGGCCAGGGTGGGCAGGATGAGCGGGGCCGCGGCGACCGCGCCCAGCAGCTCAAGCGTGCGCTTGAAGCGCGCCCGGCACACCGGCAGGGTGTGGGTGCGCAAGGCGACGAACGGCATCCCGGCGATCTCGCGCACCCCGGCCAGCCCCAGCAGGGTGTCGCGGGCGCTGACCCGCTGCAGCACCCCGACGCCACGGCGCTCGAGCGTGGTCAGCGGCTCGGGGTAGATCTCGTCGAGCATCCGTCCCGACAGCAGCAGCACCTCGGTGGCGCCCGTCGCCTCCACCGCCTCCTGCAGCTCGCCCGCGCCGGCGGTCTGGCCGACGACGGTGGCGACCCGGTCGCTCTCGGCCAGGTGGGCCAGGGCGAGGTTGACCTCGTCGGGGGCGCCCACCAGCAGCACCCGCGGGCGGCCGTCTCGTCGCAGCCGCAGCTCACGGGCGGCCCGCCGGTTGGCGGCCAGCGCCAGGGAGCCCAGCAGGAACAGCGCCGGCAGGTTCCCGCGGGGGATGACGTAGCGGCCGGCCAGCAGTTCGACGAAGCCGACGATGACGACCGCCCCGAGGGTCAGCCCCATGATCCGGGGCAGCTGCGGCCGCAGGCCCAGGCGCAGCTCGGGCTCGTACAGCCCACCGAAGTAGTTGACCATCAGGTGGATGGCGGTGGCGGCCAGGAAGCCCAGAGCGTAGTCGCGCAGCGGGTAGGTGGGCCGGCTCAGCCCGAAGCGCACCAGGTACAGCACGACCATGACCGCCAGAAGCCCGGCGGCGTCGGCGACCTGCAGCCAGCGGAACCCGCGGTCGCGCAGCCCGCCCAGCAGCGCCGCCGACCCGGCCGGGCGGGTCCGCACCGCCGGTCCGGGCAGCTGCTGTTGGCGCGCCATCTACGCCAGCCTCCCCAGGGCCTGCCGGGCCTCCTGGGACCCGGGCTCGAGGTCGAGGGCGCGGCGGAAGGCGGCGCGCGCGCCCGGGACGTCGCCGTCGGCGGATCGTGCCCGGCCCAGCGCCACCCACCAGTCGGCCTCGTCGCCGCGCAGCGCCACCGCTCGCTCCAGCAGCGCGGTGGCGTCCTCGACGTCGTCACGCGACAGCCGGTGACGGCCGACCTCGACGAGCACCTCGGGGGTCTTGGGGTCGATCGCCAGCGTCTGCTCGTACCAGCGGGCCGCCTCGTCGTGGCGGCCGAGCTCGGCCGACAGGCGGGCGAGGTTGATCGCGTGGGCCAGTCCGCGGGGCTCGCGCCGGGCCGCTTCCTGGTGGGCGGCCAACGCCTCCTCCTCGCGTCCCAGTCCCGACAGGAAGCCGCCCTGCTGAGCGGGGTAGCGGGCCTCCCACACAGCGGTGGCCGCCGCCCGGTCGTAGGCGGCGACGGCTGCCTCGACGTCGCCGCGCGCGCCCAGGCGCAGCGCCTGCCCGGCGGCCAGGTCGGCCCGGACGGGTGTGGTTGCCACCCACAGGGCCGCCAGGGTGGCGATCCCCACGCCGGCCAGCAGCGCGGGGTTGGCCGGCGCCAGCGGCACCGGCCGGGGCCTGGCCTTCCTCCTGCGCCCGGGCCTGGGCTTGGGCAGGGCCGGTGCGCCCGGCAGGGTGATCTCGGCAAGCCTCGGTGGCGTGGCCACCACGACCACCGCGCCGCCCAGCACCCAGTTGAGCACCGCCAGCGGCGGCACGTCGATCGACACCAGCGACTGAGCCTGGTAGGCGATCCAGGCGCCGCCCAACCCGGCCAGCAGCAGCCGCTGTTCGCCCTCCAAGCGCCGCAGACCCACCACCAGCGCCCAGGCGACGAAGCCCACGACGGCCAGGTAGGAGACCGCCAGCAGCAGGCCGCCGGAGGTCAGCATGTCCAGCGGGACGTTGTGGGGGGTGTCGGTGGTGCGCCGCAGGCCGGTCTCGGCGGCCAGCCAGTCGGGGCGGTAGGCGTGAAACCAGTCGGCGAACGTCTCCAGACCCGAGCCCAGCACCGGCCGGTCGCGGAACATCAGCAGGGCGGTCTCCCACTTGCCCAGGCGGGTCTCCAGGCTTCGGGCGGCGTTGGCCCGCACGCCGTCGAGCGGCCCGGCGCCGGTCGCCACCGCCGTCACCGCCAGGAAGCCCAGGGCCACCCCGGCGGCCGTCAGCGGCGCCCGCAGCCGTCGCACCCGCCGGTCCTGCGAGGTCCACAGCCACACGCCACCCACCACGGCGGTGCCGACCGCGGCGGCCGCCACTCCCTGCAGCGACGTGGTCGCGACCGCCGCCGCCAGCGACAGCGCTCCGACGATCACCGCCGCCGCCCGCCCCGCCGGCGACCACGACAGCGTCAGGCCGCCCCACAGGCACAGGGGGAAGACGATGCCCAGGTAGGCGGCGAAGAAGTTCGCGTTGCCGAAGGTCGAGAACACCGGCGGTCCGCCCTCGACGGTCTCCCAGCCGAGGGGCTCCACGCCGGTCGCCTGCAGCAGCCCGTAGCCGGCCGCGGGCGCCGCCGCGGCCATGAGGACCTTGGCCAGCTCCGCCGGCGAGCGGTCTCGGTACAGCCGCAGGACTGCGCCGAACAGGAACACGTACACCAGGTACAGCGCCAGCCCGGTGTGGCGCCCGGGGCGCCCCACGATCGACAGCAGCGGCCGGTCGGAGGCGGCGGTGGCGACGACCAGCGCCAGGCAGAACGCCCCGATCGGGTACCAGGCCGGCGTGGCCGGCAGCAGCAGCCGCCGGGTGCGCGACACCCGCAGCGCCGAGGTCGCGGCGATCAGCAGCGCGCCGGCGACGATGACCGTCGCCTTGAAGGTGTTGAAGACGTCGTAGGTCGAGCGCCATAAGCCGACCGCCGAGCCCACCAGCAGCGCCCCCAACGCGACGCGCTGCCAGCGCAGGGTGCGGTTGACGAACTCCATCGGCGCCCGAGTGTACTGTCGTGGTTCGCCCGGCTTGAGCCCGCCAGACCCCGGCCGCAGTGGCCGGGGTCCTCGGTCGGCCTCTCTAGAGCTTGAGGAAGCCGGGCCGGTCAGGTCGTCAACTGGCCTTCCAGCCGAACAGGCGGTGCGGCACCTCGGGCCCGCCCTGCTCCACGCCGAAGAACCCCACGTCCGGCGGCGGCTCGGTGCTCAGCTGACCGCGGACCGCCCCGGCCGGGAACTCGGTGGTGTGGACGTTGACGTAGTAGTTCTCGGGGTTGGCGAGAATATCAGCGAACTCGCCGGGCTCACCGGCCGGCCCGAGAGCGTCCTCGTCCACGCACCCGAAGGAGAAGCCCGAGCCCGGCGGGCTGAAGAAGGTGGCCTGGGGAGCGACGAGGCTCACCGCGATGTCTCCAGCCACACCCTCTGGGGCCTCATGGATATGCGCGCCGGTGGCCGGTAGGGCGATGTTCTCCACACCGATGAAGAAGCAGAGGTACTCGCCGTCGCCGGCCAACCCGACCCCCGCGACGCCGGTGCCGTCAGGGTCACCCGGGCCGGGCACCTCCTGCTCTCCGCTCATCTGGGCGAAGACCTGGGGCTCGAAGAACTCGACCTCGCTTGGGAAGAGCTGGCCGCGGATGGCGCCGTCGGGGAACTCGTCGGTGATGACGTTGAAGTAGTAGTCCGACGGGTTGGCCTCGATGTCGGCCAGCAGCCCCTCATCCAGGCCCTCGATGCAGTCGGCGGCCAGGCCCACGGTGATGTCTCCCAGCTCGGGGTCCGCGAAGGTGAAGAGCTGGTCGGGCGGCTCCAGATCGATCACCGCTGTCCCGGTCTCGCCGAACGGCGCCGCGTTGAGAGTGGCCCCGGTCGGTGGTTGCTGGATGCCGATGACGCCTATGCCGTAGCAGAACCGTCCGTCGTCGGTGACCGTGGCCGAGCCGAAGCCGAAGCCGTCAGGGTCTCCGGGGCCGGGGACAACCGCCGTGCCCAACAGGGCCGAGACGAGGTCGGCCTCCCAGTTCTTCCGAGCGGTGTCGATGGCCGGCAGATCCCTGCGGGCCTCGACATTCAGCCCGGTCATCGGGTCACCGGTGGTGCAGGACTCGCCCTCGGGCACCACGCAGGCCACGATGAAGTCCGGGCCCGGCCCGACGTCCTGGTAGCTGAACGTGGCCGTGCCGTCGGCGCCGACCGTGACGGTCTCCACCAGG
>DASZOD010000083.1:0-3602 GCA_035550935.1 Egibacteraceae bacterium
ACCCTACCCACACCCTGCCTACTTGAGGATCTTGGTGGGCGGGCGGGTCAGCGGTCCGGAGCCCGACGCCAGCCGCAGCAGCCTTGCCCGACCGCGGCCCGCGACCGCAAGAGAAGAGTGAGAGATGCCCAAGAGCGACGTCCGCCCGAAGGTGACGCTGGCTTGCACCGAGTGCAAGGAGCGCAACTACATCACGACGAAGAACCGCCAAAAGCAGCGCGAGCGCCTCGAGCTGCGCAAGTACTGTCCCCGCTGCAACACCCACCGAGCGCACCGCGAGACCCGGTAGCATCGGCGCCCACTGCGGGTCTTTGCCCCCGCTCGCAGCGGGTACGACCTTGGGGCACGCTCACCGCGACAGGAGGGACATGACCAAGCAGCTGGCAACGAACGCCCAGATCCGCGCGAAGGAGGTCCGCCTCGTCGGCCCGGAGGGCAAGCAGGTGGGGGTCGTGCCGCTCAAGGTCGCGCTCGAGGCGGCCCAGGAACTCGACCTCGACCTCGTCGAAGTCGCGCCGCAGGCCGACCCGCCGGTGGCCAAGGTGATGGACTACGGCAAGCACCTCTACGAGCAGGAGCGGGCCGAGCGCCAGGCCCGCAAGCACCAGCGGGCTACCGGCCAGAAGTCCCTGCGGCTGCGACCCAAGATCGACGACCACGACTTCGACACGAAGCAGCGACAGGCCCGCCGGTTCCTCGAGTCCGGGCACTCGGTCCGCTTCCAGGTCACCTACCGCAAGCGGGAACTGCGCAGGCCCGAGCTGGGCGTCAAGCTGCTCGACCGCCTTGCTGCAGAGCTGTCCGACGTTGGCAACGTGGAGGCCCGCTCGCCGGTGGAGGGGCGGCTCGCCACGATGGTCCTGGCGCCCAAGGCCGGCGACTAGGTCACCGTCCCGCGAGGCGAGGAGGACTCATCGCGCTGAACCCGGGCCGTGTCGGCCACCGCTACGCTCCCTACCGCTACGAGGTCTGCCGGGAGAAGGTGCGCGAGTACGCCCTGGCCACCGGGGGGCAGGACCCCGTCTACACCGCCGACCCCGCTGACGTCCCGCCCGAAGAGGTCGTCGCTCCGCCCACCTTCGCAGCCTGCTTCACGGTGACGCGCGCGGCCGAGGTGCTCGTGGCCGACACCGAGCTGGGTGCGCATCCCGCGCTCATCCACAGCAGTCAGGAGTACGACTTCCACCGGCCGGTGCGCGTCGGTGACGTCCTCGAGTGCACGCCGTGGATCGCAGACATCGTCTCCCGCACGCGTGTGGAGCTGCTGACGCTGCAGGTCGACTGCGTCGACGCCGGCACGAAAGACCCGGTCGTCACCGGCCGCGGGAGCCTCGTCTTCCTCACCGGCTCCGTCGCCGGGAGTCGCGGGGAGACGAACCATGCCCCGCCTTGAGGACGTCGAGGTCGGTCAGCGGCTGCCAACCGTGGAGGCGACCGTCGACCAGGCGCAGCTCATCCGCTACGCGGGTGCCAGCGGAGACTTCAACCCCCTGCACTGGGAGCAACGGTTCGCCTCGCTGGTGAGCCCGACCGGAGGGGTCATCGCTCACGGCATGCTCAACATGGCGCGGGTGTCAGGGCTGGTCACCGCCTGGGCGGGGGGACCGACCAAGGTGAAGCGGCTGGCGGCGAGTTTCCGCGCGCCCTGTCCGGTCGGGACCACGGTGCGCTACGGCGGCGAGGTGGCCGCGATCGACCCCGCCACCCGGACCGCGACCCTGTCGCTGTGGGCCGAGCTGGAGGACGGCTCGCGCGTGGTGGATCGTCGCAGCTCCCGCGCCGTCGTCCAGCTGGACTGAAGCGGCACCGGACAGGCCATGGCCGAAATCCCGCGCCACGTCGAAGAGTGGGCCCAGCAGCACCACCGCTACCGCGCCAGCGGCGAGTTCGCCGCGGCCGACGACCTGCGCCAGCGTATCGAGGCAGCCGGCTACGCGGTCAGCGACACTCCTCAGGGCCCGCTGGTCACTCGCCCGCCACGCTACGCGACCGTGGAGCCCGCAGTGGTGCCCGACCGTCGCGGCGAGGCCGACGGCGCCGACGCGAGCATCCTGGTGTTGCTCGACTGCTACGGCGTCGAACGCGCCGAGGCCCGGTTGGTCGAGGACGCCGAGCGTTGCCTGGCCAGCGTGCTCCTGCACTGCCAGGGCCGGCCCTTCAACGTCACTGTGCTCGACAACGGCGTGGGCGGGGCAGCCGGCGACTGGGCAGCCGACGCCGCCCGCGGGCCGGGCATCGAGGCGATCCACCTGGGCCGCCCGGTCGGCTTCTCCGAGGCCCGCGCGCTCCAGCACCGGGCGGCCACCGGGCGGCTGCTGGTGTGGCTGGACACCGGCGTGGAGCTGACCGGGGATGTGCTCACCCCCCTGGTCGAGGCGTTCGCCGACCCATCCGTCGGAGCAGCCGGGCGCTGGGGGGCCATGGTGGCCGCCGGCGGGCAGACGTTCAGGACCGTCGACCCCCCGGGCCCAGGGCAGGCCCCCCGAGACGTCCACGCGATCGATGGCCGCCTGCTGGCGCTGCGGAGGCGGCTGGTCGCCTCAGGCGCTCTGGGCCTGGATCCCCGCATACCGCTTGCCCGCCGACGCCGACGCCGACGTGTCGCTGGCGGTGCGCGCGGCGGGGGCCCGGACGGTGCTGCTCGACCTGCCGGCGGTCCAGCGGATGGACCGTGCCGCCGCCGAGCCTCCCGAGCCGGCCGTGCAGGAGGGGACCCGGCGCAACCGCCAGCGGCTGCTGCAGCGCTGGGGCGCCACCATGGAACGGCTCGCCGGCCGCTAGCCCGTCCGGCGGTTGCCCGACCGGTGGCGAAGACCGTATACTCGCAATACGCTGCCTGTCGGGCAGTCTTTTTCTTGCCCTGGTGACCCCCACAGGGGCGTAGCTCAACTGGCAGAGCATCGGTCTCCAAAACCGAAGGTCGGGGGTTCGAGTCCCTCCGCCCCTGCCACGTGGGACCGCCGCAGCAGCGGCGGCGCAACTGCCGAGGAGCGGCCGTGAACCGCGAGTTCAAGCGCGAGGTGGACAGGCAGCGCAGGCGCGAGGAGGCACCCGAGCGCCGCCCCGAGGTAGAGCCGCTGCAGCCCACCCGCCGGCAGCGCACCGGCACCCGCCAGTTCCTCAAGGAGGTGCGGGGCGAGCTCAAGCGGGTCGCCTGGCCGTCGCGCAAGGAGATCGCCTCCTACAGCGTGGTCGTGATCGTGTCGGTGTCGCTGATCACGGCCTTCATCTTCGCCATCGACTTCGCGTTCGGGCAGCTGATACTTCGGATCTTCGGATGAGCGACGAGCAGACCACCGCCAACGAGCAACCGCCGGGAGACGAGGTCGCCGACCAGCACCCCGGCGTGGCCGCGGACGACCCGGGTGCCGATCACGGACCGGGGTCGCCGCCCGCCGACCGCCGCCAGGCTGGCGAGGCGGACGCGCCGGTGGACTACGCCGAGGGCAGTGACGCCGTCGACGAGTTGACCGCCCAGGCCATGGCCCGCATGACCGAGTCCCCCGAGGCTCACGCGGCCACCGACGACCCCTCGGCGGCGGCGCACCACGGCGACGCGGCCCTCCCCCAGCCGGCCGCCTCCCAGGGCCCCAGCTGGGGAC
>DASZOD010000084.1:0-11468 GCA_035550935.1 Egibacteraceae bacterium
ACGAACTCGACCGGCTCGCGGAGCTTTAGCGGGGCCAGGCACTCGGCGGCTTGCTGAAGTCGCGCGACGCCTGAGCCGAGGCTGGTGCCGCTCCCAGCAGCCCCGCCCGGCTGACTGGTTCGTTGAAGCCTTCGCGACATATTCGTCGCGAAGTCTTCAATGCAGCCTCGGGTCAGTGCCGCAGCGGCCGGCAGCGGCGAGCTAGGCGGGCAGGCGCTGTGCGCGCCGGGCCCGTCGGCCCTGGCCGTCCCCAATACGCCGGCGCTGGCTGGCTTCCGCCGGGGACGGCGGCCCGCCGGTCAGCTCCACCAGGGCCGGCCAGGCCAGCAGGGCGGTGGCCACGACGAAGCCGGTGCGGGCCAGCCCCACGACCTGATCGGTGAGGCCGGGCGAGGCCAGCAGCGCCTCCCGCAGGTTCGGCAGGGCCGTGACCAGATGGGCGCTGACCGGCTCGAACAGGCCCAGCAGCGTGCCGGGACCGCCGAGGGCGTCGGCGATGACCAGCACCGCGGCGACCTGCGCCAGGTGCAGGGCCAGCACCCCGCGCCAGCGCTGCCGGCGGGCCAGCGCCAACGCCACGAACGGCGTGAACCACATGAAGTAGTGGGCGCTGAAGGTGGCCAGCGCGAACATGCCGGCGTGGAACACCAGCAGCCAGACCCACAGCTGGCTCGGCGGCACCGGCCCGCTGCCCCACCAGCCCAGCGACCGCCCCGCCAGCACGCCGTAGGCGGCAAAGGCGAAGAGGAAGAAGACGTAGATCTGGCCACGGTCGGCGACCGGGATGGTGTAGGCGAAGAACGTGGCGCCGGTCTCGAAGTCGCGCAGCCGGGCGAGCTCGCCGACGGAGCCGGCCAGCAGCCGGTTGGCTGCCATGGTGGCGCCCAATGGCAGCAGGGCCAGACCGGCCCACGCCGCCTGGCGCCGGCCGCGCACGGCGACCAGCGCGAACAGCGGTACGAGCAGCAAGGGGTAGCCGCGCACGGTGATCGCCACGCCCAGCAGCAGCGCCCCCAGCCAGGGCCGGTCCCGCTCAACCGCCAGCAGCGCCGCGACGACGAGCACGACCGCCAGCGCCTCGTAGCGCCCGAACAGGTAGGTGGCGTACAGCCCGATCGGCGACAGCATCCAGAAGGCCCAGGCGCGGCGCACCAGCGCCGGGCGGCAGGCGGCCACCAGGGCGAGCAGCAGCAGGCCGGCGCCCAGGTCGGCCAGCAGGTAGGGCAGCTTCAGGGCGAACAGCGTCGCGTAGCTGTCGGGCTGGGTCTCGAAGGCGCGCTGCACCTGGGGCGCCAGCGCGCTGGCGTCGCTCCACCACCACGGGTCTGTCCACAGCACGTCGGGCGCCGCCAGCAGCGGGTCCAGCAGGCGCAGGGCGAGGGCGTGCAGGTAGTGCGCGCCCATGTTGACGAGGTAGCCCGAGAACAGCTGCCCGTCGTGGGCGATGAGGTGGCTGCGCCAGTACACCGCCAGCAGGTCGGCGCTGACCGTGAACGGCATGACCAGCAGCCTGACCGCCAGGCCCACCCCCAGCCAGCCCAGCAGCGGCCAGCGCTGAGCGGGGTCGCGCAGCGGGGCGGGCAGGCCGACGGCGAGCCGGCGCACGCCGGCTACCTGCCCAGGCGCCTGCGCACGAAGTTGCGCACGTGCAGCGCGGCCACCCGGGCGCCGCCCTGGCGGTAGTAGTGCGCGACCCGCTTGGCGTAGTGGGCCGGCGACTTGTTCAGGACGATCTGGTCGGTGGAGATGTACTGGTAGGGCTTGCCGCCCCGGTCGGGGGCCTGCCGGGGCCGGCGGCAGAAGTCCACGACCGGCGCCAGGGCCCGTTCCCAGGTCATCTGCGGCGCGAGCGCCTCGACGTTCGCCTTGCAGGTGCCGTACAGGTCGCGGTCGTTGCGCAGCCGGCGGATCGCCGAGACCAGCGCCGCGACGTCCTCGGGCGGAACGGTGATCCCCAGGCCGTGCTGGTTGGTCAGCCGCGACAGCGAGTCGCCCTCGGTGGCGACGATCGGCAGCCCCGCCCACAGGTAGTCCAGGATGCGGGTGCGGTAGCTGAAAGCGGTCTCGACGTGCTCGAAGTGGGTGGACACCCCGACGTCGGCCTCCAGCAGGTAGTCGGCGCGTCGCTCGTACTCGACCCAGCCGGGGTTGAAGAACACGTGCTTGTCGAGCAGGCCCAGGTCGTCGGCCAGCTGCCAGGCCGCCGAGGCCATCCGCATCTTCGGCACCCCGGGGTTGGGGTGCACCGAGCCCATGAAGAACAGCTTCACGTCCGGGTGGTCGGCGGCGACCTCGCCGACGGCGCGGATGAGCGTGAGCGGGTCGAACCAGTTGTAGATGCCCCCGCCCCACAGCAGCAGGAAGTCGTCGGCGCCGATGCCGTCGACGACGCCCTTGAGGACGTCGGTGGTCTTGCGCGGCGGTTCGGCGGGCAGCCCGAAGGGGGCGACGTCCAGCAGGTTGCGCAGCGACTCGTCGCGGTCGTAGGTGGCCGGGTTGATGCGCTGGACGGCCGACAGCTGGCCCAGCCAGAAGTCGCGCTGCTTCTCGCTGGCGCAGACGAAGAAGTCGCCGCGCTGCAGCTGCTCGTTGAGGACCCGCACGTCGGACTTGGCGGGGGCGAAGCGCTCGACGGCGGGCTCCTCCTTGCGGACCTCGAGGTTCTCAAGGTGGAACGGGTCGTAGACGTCGACGAGGACGGGCACGCCCGAGCCGGCGATCTGGGGGAACTCGTACATGACGAAGCCCTGGAAGATCACCACGTCGACCTCGTCGAGCAGGGCGTTGACCAGCCCGCCGTGCAGCTTCATGGTGCGGAAGGCCGGGTGCGACAGCTGCACGTCGTGGGTCGAGCCCAGCGTGACGTGGTGCTCGCGGGCCAGCAGCTTGGCCATCTCCCAGGCCCGGATGGCCGGGCCGGCCATGCGCGGGCTGATGATGTCCTGGGTGATGATCAGCACCCGGCTCTCGGGGCGCAGCTGCTTCTCCAGATCGAACGCCTTGAGCACGTTGCCGAAGACCTGGAGGAACTCGGGGGTGTTGACGTTGGGCCGCAGCGTCTCCTCGAACAGCCGCAGGATGACCCGGTCGTCGGTGACCCGGCGGTCCTGCACGAACTTGCGCTTGGCGCGCAGCAGCTCCAGGTCGCGACCGAAGTCGCGCAGCGCCGCCAGGTGCGCGCCGGCCAGCGGGCTGAGAGCGATGTCGTCGGCGATAGGGGTGGCGCCCTCGGTGATGCGGTAGTCGGGCAGCGGACGCTGCAGGTCGTTCAGCCCCCGCCCCAGGGTGAGCAGGATCGTGGCCGGCAGGGTGCGGGCGAGCGTGTCGTCGCCGTAGTTCTTGAAGATCGTGGCCAGGGCGTTGCGCTCGAGCAGGTAGCGCTCCCGGGCGTAGCCGAAGCGCTCGATGGTGCCGTGGTGGCGGTGGTAGACCTTGCTGGTGGGGACGTAGACGACCTCGTAGCCCAGCACCCACAGCCGCCAGCCGTAGTCGACGTCCTCGAAGAAGGCGAAGAAGCTGTCGTCGAACCCCCCGGCGTCCAGGAACAGCTCGGTGGGGGTGATCAGCGCCCCGCCTGAGGCGAACAGTGTCGGGCGGGTGCCCTGCTCGTGGGCGTCGACCTGCTCGACGTGCTTGGCGTAGCCGTGGCCGTAGAAGGACATCTGCGCGCCGGCGAAGTCGATGCGCTGGCGGTCCTCGCGCAGGATCTTGCTGGCGACGCAGCCGACCCGGTCGTCGGCCTCCAGCAGCACGAGCGCCTCCCGCAGCCAGCTGCGGTCGGCGACGGCGTCGTTGTTCAGCAGCGCCAGGTAGCGGCCGTTGGCCAGCCGCGCGCCCTGGTTCACCGCGGGCGAGAAGCCGGTGTTCGTGTCGTTGACGACGACCCGGCACTCGGCGAAGGCCTGGCGCACGTAGTCGACCGAGCCGTCGCTGGAGGCGTTGTCGACGAAGATGACCTCGATGCGGTCGGCGGGGTGGTCCAGCTCGCGCAGCGACCCCAGGCAGCGCTCGAGGTATTCCCTGCCGTTGTAGTTGACGACGACGACCGACACGGTCGGGGGCGAAGGCATCGCGCGCGGGGCTCCTGTCTGTGGCCTGCATGGCCGGGGATGGTCTACCACAGCGCCGCTGTTCGCCGGGGTGTCGCACCGGGCACGCTAGGCTGACCCCGGTCATGCAGCCCTACCTGTCGGCGGTCGTGCCCGTCTACGACGAGGTCGACGCCCTGCCCGGGGTCCACGCCGAGCTCGTCGCGGCGCTGGAGGCGCTCGGACGTGCGTGCGAGATTGTGTACGTCGACGACGGCTCCACCGACGGCTCCACCGATCTGCTGCACAAGCTGCACCTGGAGCGCCCCGATCTCGTGCGCGTGGTGGTGCTGCGGCGCAACTTCGGCAAGGCCGGGGCGCTGGCCGCGGGCTTCGCCGCCGCTCGAGGTGAGCTGATCGCCACGCTGGACGCCGACGGCCAGGACGTCCCCGGCGAGCTGCCCCGGCTGCTGCGGCTGCTGCAGGACGACGGCTACGACCTCGTGGGAGGCTGGCGTCGTCCCCGCGAGGACCGGCTCGTCAAGCGCTGGGCGTCGCAGTGCTACAACGCCGCCACCCGGACCCTGACCGGGCTGACGCTGCGCGACTTCAACACCGGCTTCAAGGTGCTGCGGGCCGAGGTCGCGGCCGAGCTGCCGCTGTACGGGGAGTTCCACCGCTTCGTGCCGGTGCTGGCCCACGACCTGGGCTTCCGCGTCGGCGAGGTCGCGGTGCGCCACCGGCGCCGCCGGGGCGGGCGTTCGAAGTACCTGTCGCTGCTGCGCTTCCCCAAGACGCTGCTGGACCTGCTGACCGTGCTGTTTCTCACCCGCTTCGCCGACCGGCCGCTGTACTTCTTCGGCGGCGTCGGCATGGCCTTGTCAGCCGCGGGCTTCGCGATCCTGGCCTACCTGTCGGTGCTGAAGCTCGGCTTCGGGGAAGGCATCGGCGACCGGCCCCTGCTCATGCTCGGCGCGCTCGCCCTGCTGGTGGGCGTCCAGCTCGTCGGCGCGGGCTTCATCGGCGACGTCCTGCGTCACTCGGTGGCGCGCGAGCGCCAGCCCTACCGGATCCGCGAGGTGCTCGAGGACCCCCGGCGCGCCGAGTCGAGGTCCAAGCGGTCCGGGACTCGATGAGGGCGCTGGCGCTGACCCATGTGTTCCCCCGCCACGTCGACGATCCCAGCGCACCTTTCCTGCTGACCTGGGCGCGGGCGCTGGTCGAGGCGGGCGCCGACGTGGCCGTGATCGCCCCCCACGACGCGGGACTGCCGCGCCGGCGGACCGTCGACGGCGTCCCGGTGCGTTTCGTGCGCTACGCCCCCGACCGGCTCGAAGGCCTGGCCTACCGCGGCGAGATGCACCGCCTGGCGCTGCGCCCGGCCGGCCCGCCGTTGGTGGCCGCGCTGCTGCGCGCCCTGGCCCGGGCGCTGCGCGCCCAGGTGCGCGCAGGCTCACCCGACGTCGTGCACGTCCACTGGTGGCTGCCCGGCGCGGTCGCAACGCGCCTGGCGCGGGTGGACGTCCCCGTGGTGTGCACCGTGCACGGCACCGACGTGGGGCTGGTCGAGTCCCGCCCGCGACTGGCGGGGTTGGCCCGCTGGGCGCTGGCCGGCGCCGACCGGGTGGAGGCGGTCTCGAGCGACCTCGCCGAGCGTCTGGAGCGCGCGGTCGGGCGCGCCCCAGACGCGGTCAACCCGATGCCGGCGGACCCGGCCTGGTTCCCCGCTCAGCCGGCGCCGTCCCCGGCCGGCCGTGACGACCGCCTGCGGGTGCTGGCGGTGGGACGGATGGTCCCCGAGAAGGGCTTCGCCGACCTGGTGTCCGCGGTGGCGCTGCTCGAGGCTCCAGCGCGGCTGATCTTGGTGGGCGACGGGCCGGAGCGGCCACGGCTGGAGGCCCATGCCGCGGCCCTGGGCGTGGCCGCCGAGCTGCCCGGCCGGCTGGCTCCGCCGGCGCTGCGGCGCGCCTACGCCGCGGCCGACGTGGTCGTCCAGGCCTCGCACCGGGAGGGCTTCGGCCTGGTCGCCGCCGAGGCGCTGCTGGCGGGCACCCCGGTGGTGGCGACCGACTCGGGCGGCACGCGCGAGGTGCTGCCCGCCGGCGACCTCGTGGCGGTCGGCGACGTGCCGGCGCTGGCGGCGCGGCTGGCCGCGGTCGCCGCGGACCCGGCGGCCGCGCGGCGCGCGGCGCGTCAGGCCGGGCGTCGCCTGCGCGCACGCCTCGCGCCCGAGGCCGCGGCCGAGCGCACCCTGGCCGGCTGGCGAGCGGTCACCGGCCGGTGAGCAGGCCCGAAGCGGGGTGTGTCGGCTTGCCCACCGTGGCGGTACCGCAGCCGACACACCGCGGGTCAAGGGCGCGGGCGCAGGGTCAGGGCACCCGGGCGGCGGGCGGCACGACGGCGCCGTCGCCCAGCACCGCGTCGGGTCCCACGGTGGCGCTCGCGCCCACCCGGACGCCGGGCCCGAGGATCGCGCGCCGGACCCGGGCGGCGGGCCCGACGCGGACGCCGTCGTGCAGGACCGCGTCGGTGACGGTCGCGCCGGCCTCGATCCGGCAACCGGCCCCGACGACCGCCAGCGGGCCGAGCCGCGCGGTCGGGTCGACGACCGCGTCGGCGTCGACGGCGACGAGGTCGCCGCGGCGCAGCGAGGGCGAGCCAGGCCAGGCGCAGCGGCCCTCGAGCACGGCGCGGTGGCCGTCCAGGTAGCGCCGGGGGGTACCCAGGTCCTGCCAGTAGGCGTCCGAGACGACGCCGAGGACCCTCCGGCCGGCGGCGACCAGCCCGGGGAACACCGTCCGCTCGAACGACAGGGGCCCGTCGCCGGGGAAGGCGGCGAACACGTCAGGCTCCAGCACGTAGGTGCCGGCGTTGACCGTGTCGGCGTCGACGGTGCCCGGCGGCGGCTTCTCCACGAAGCGGGCGACGCGGCCGCCGGTCCCGCAGACCACCACCCCGAAGCTGCTCGTGTCGGTCACCCGCACCAGCGCCAGCGTGGCGACGCCGCCGGCGGCGCCGTGGCGGCGGACCAGCGCGGCGTAGTCCAGGTCGGTGAGGATGTCGCCGTTACACACGAGCATCGGACCGTCGCCACCCGCGCGCGACAACCGCCGGGCCGCGCCCGCGGTGTCCAGCGGCCGGTCCTCGGTGCGCACGGCGACGTCGACGCCCGCACGGCGACCGGCCGGCGTCAGCGCGGCGAACGGCGCGGCGTCGGGACCCACGAGGAAGGTGGCGCGGGTGCAGCCGGCCGCGCCCAGCCGACGCAGCAGGCCGACGGCGAAGGGCTCGCCCATGAACGCCAGCAGCGGCTTGGGCCGCGTGTCGGTCAGCGGACGCAGGCGGGTGCCCTGGCCGCCCGCCAGGACGACGGCGTGCATCCGCCGAGGGTAGCCGCCGAGCCCCACAGCAGAGGGAGTGATGTAATCTTACAGCATGGTGCGGACGCAGATTTCCCTGACCCAGGAGCAGAAGCGACTCCTGGACGCCGAAGCGGCCCGCAGCGGGCGTTCGCTCGCCGCGCTCATCCGGGCCGCGGTCGACGCCATGTACGGACCTGGCGGCGACCTCGGCCACGACCTGGCGGCGATCCGCGCGGCCGCGGGGGCCTGGCAGGACCACACCGAGGACGGGGCCGCCTACGTGGAGCGCCTCCGCTCAGGCACCCGGCTGCCGCGCCGATGACCGCGCTCGTCGACACGTCGGTCGTCGTCGATGCGCTACGCGGCGACGAGGCGGCCGTGGACACGATGATCGAGCGGCGCCAGGATGGGCCGCTCCACGCCAGCCGGATCACGCTCGTCGAGGTACTGGCCGGCATGCGCCCTGCAGAGGAACCGCGCACCCGCGAACTGCTGGCCACGCTGACGTGGCACCCGCTGAGCGACGAGGTCGCCGAGGAAGCCGGCCGGCTGGGCCGCCGCTGGCTGCCCAGCCATTCGGGCATCGACACGGCCGACCTGGTGGTCGCGGCCACCGCCAGGGTCCTGGGGGTGCTGCTGCTGACCCGCAACGTGCGCCACTTCCCGATGTTCGACGGGCTGCGACCCCCGTACTGAGCGCCCCGGGAACCGCCGGCTAGCGCCCGGGTGGGCTGAGCAGGTGGATGATCCCCGGCAGCGACACGATCACCATGATCACGCGCACGAGGTGGAACAGCGCTACCTCGACCGCACCGACGCCCTCCTGCACCGCCAGCGCCGACACGACGCTCAACGCGCCCGGGGAGGTCGCCAGGACGTCGCCCGGGGGGGCCAGCCCGGTCAGCCTCAGCAGGAAGGCCACTCCCAGGCCGGCCAGGACGATGAGCGCGGCCGACAGCAGCGCCGGCAGCAGCAGCGAGCGCAGGGAGGCGACCGCCGAACGGGTCACGCCCACGCCGATGGCCGCGCCCAGGACGACGAACGCCGCCGTGCGCACCGGGCCGGGCAGGACGGCGGCGCCGGGGTCGCCGCGGGCCAGAGTGACGGCGGCCGCGCCGGCCATGGAGCCGAAGATGAGCCCGCCGGGGACGTTGAGCCGCTGCAGCGCCAGGGCGCCCACGGTCGCGGCCGCCAGGGTGAGGGCGAGTTGCATGGGCTGGCCTCCGGTGCCGGGATTCGCCGCCCCAGTCTGCCGCCGGCGCGCGGGCCGGCGCAGCAGGCGGCGCCCCGAGGACAGGCCTGCCCGGGCCTTACTCGACGGTGAAGGTGACGTCGTCGGACGCCGCCGCCTCGAAGGGCATGTGGGTACCGTCCCCGGCGACGACGGTGACGCGGTGCTCGCCCGGCTCGAGGTCTTCCAGTTGGAGGCTGGTCTGGGCGAAGTGGATGATGTCGTCCTGTCCGGTGGGGATCGGCTCGCCAGGGGGGGTCGGTTCCCGGTCGACGAACGCGTGCAGGTGGCCGGTCTCTCCGGAGGTGTCGCCGTCGGCGGGGACGAGGTCGAAGCCGGAGACCTCGACCTGCAGCGTCACCGGCGCGGACACCGTCTCGCCCTCGGTGGGGCTGGTGATCTGCACCTCGGGCTCGCCGAGCTGGCCGACCGCCTCGGTGGCCTGCCCGGCGGCCTCGCCGGCCTCCCGCGTGGCCTCCTCGACCGCTTCGCGCGCCTGGCGTTCCTGTTCCTGGGTGCAGCCGGCGGTCAGCAGGGCGAACAGCGACAGCACCACCATGGCTCGGTACACGGCACTCCTCCGGGAGGCGTCGGGCGGGTGAGGACGCTTCTACCGCAGTCGGAGGATCGGTTCAAACGGGTGGGGCGCCGGGACGGTGCCGCGCGAGCCCTGGTTCGCGGCCGTGGCGGCCCGGGCGGTACAGGTCGCCGGGCTCCAGCCCCTCGGGCAGGTAGCGCTGATCGACCCACCCGCCGGGGTCGTCGTGGGGGTAGCGGTAGCCGGCGCCGTGGCCGAGCCGGGCGGCGCCCTTGTAGTGGGCGTCGCGCAGGTGCGCGGGCACGGCGGCGTTGCCCAGACGCGCCACAGCGGCGTCTGCGCGCCCCAACGCGGTGGTGATGCTGTTCGACTTGGGTGCCAGCGCCAGGTACACCGCCGCCTGAGCCAGCGCGAAGCGGGCCTCGGGCAGCCCGACCAGCTCCAGGGCGTGGGCGGCGGCCACGGCGACCTGCAGCGCGTCGGGGTCGGCGAGCCCGACGTCCTCGGAGGCGAGGATGACCAGGCGCCGAGCCACGAACCGCGGGTCCTCCCCCGACTCGAGCATGCGCACGAGCCAGTAGACGGCGGCGTCGGGGTCCGAGCCGCGCAGCGACTTGATGAGCGCGCTGGCCTGGTCGTAGTGCTGGTCGGCGGCGCGGTCGTAGCGCAGGTGGGGGCGGGCCAGCGCGGCGCGGACCGCTGCGACCGTGACCGGTCGGGCGAGCCCGGCGGCGACCTCCAGAGCGGTCAGCCCGACCCGGGCGTCACCGTCCGCGGCGGCCACGAGCCCCGCCAGGGCGTCGGGCTCGACGGTCACGCCCGGCAGCCCACGGGGGTCGCTCAGGGCCCGCCGCAGCAGCGTGGCGACGTCGTCGCCGGCCAGCGGCTCCAGGCGGTACAGCAGGCTGCGCGACAGCAGCGGGGCGACGACCTCGAAGTAGGGGTTCTGGGTGGTGGCGCCGATGAGCACGACCGAGCCGTCCTCGACGGCCGGCAGCAGGACGTCCTGCTGGGCCTTGTTGAAGCGGTGGATCTCGTCGACGAACAGCACGGTGGCCCGCCCCGTGGCGGTGCGGCGGGCGCGGGCCTGGTCCAGGATGGTCCGCACGTCCCTGACCCCGGCGGTGACCGCCGACAGCTGGACGAAGGCGGCCCGGGTCGACTCGGCGACGACGTGGGCCACGCTGGTCTTGCCGCTGCCGGGCGGTCCCCACAGGATGGCGCTGTGCAGGGCGTCGGACTCGATCGCCCTGCGCAGCGGTGCGCCCGGGCCGACCAGTTGGCGCTGGCCGACGACCTCGTCGAGCGTGCGCGGCCGCAGCCTAGCGGCCAGGGGCGCCTGGGGGTCGGCGCCTGTCGCGACGGGGGCGTCGGCGTCCCCGCCGTCGCCGAACAGCCTGCCGGTCATGGCCGTATGGTCGCGCGCGCAGGATCATCGCGCACGCGCGAGCCACGGCCGGCGGCCCGATCGCCCCGGTGCGGCAGGCCGGGCCGCTGCCAGCGGCGAAGGTCGGCTACTGGCCGCTGCCGCGGGCCGAGCCGGTGACCTGCTCGTCGGGCACGTAGAGGTAGCAGACCACCTCGCGGTCGCCCTGCTCCCACGTGTCCGCCGTCGGGGACAGGTAGGTGGTGTAGTAGCGGGAACTGGCGTAGTCCATCCCGACGTAGGCCTGGAAGGCCGACCCCTGGCAGTTCTCCTCCGCCCAGTTCTGGACCGCTTCCTGGCCGGGGTAGGGGTCGGTCGCGCCGGCCGGATAGTTCAACAGCGCGAAGACCTCGTTGTCGTGGGGCTGGTCGCAGGAGACGACTTCAACATCGCCGATCGGGCCCTGGAGGTCGGGCCGGTCGTGGAAGCAGTCGCCGACGGCCAGGTCGAACACCGAGGTGGTGGTCCCCCCGGTCTGGGGCTGCTCGGCCTGGCGCGGCTGGTCGTCCGCGGTCGGCTCGAACTCCGAGGCGGCCTGCTCCAGCTCCCTGACGAAGTCGTCGGCGTTGCGGCTCAACGAGCCCAGGATCAGGCCGCCGACGACGATCCAGGCGATGGCCCCCAGCACCCCCAGCCCGCCGGTCACCAGGCCGGTGATGGCCATGCCCTTGCCGGGCACGCCGGGGCGCTTGGCACGCGACAGCCCCAGGAAGCCCAGGACCAGCGCCACGATGCCCAGGAAGCCGGCGAAGGGGATGAAGGCGATCAGCAGGGCGATGATCCCGACGATCAGCGCGGCGATGGCCAGGCCGTTGCTCGGCCGCTGCGGCGGGGCCCCGGGCGGGCCTTCCCAACCCTGCGGCTGCGGCGGCACCCCTCCTGG
>DASZOD010000085.1:0-9642 GCA_035550935.1 Egibacteraceae bacterium
GGCGACCGCTGCGCGGTCGCCCTCGCCCTAGACTCTGGGCCAATGGCGCGCCCGGCTGCAGCCGCTCCCACCGAGCTGACCCGTCGCAGCCCCAAGGCTCGGCGCGCCCCGGTCATCGTCGAGCGCCTCAGGCGCGCCTACGGCGACGGCGTGGTGGAGCTGGACTGGACCACCCCCTTCGAGCTGCTGGTGGCCACCATCCTGTCGGCCCAGTCCACCGACAAGAAGGTCAACGAGGTCACCAGGACGCTGTTCACCAAGTACCCCCGCCCCCAGGACTACCTGGCGGTGCCCGAGGAGGAGCTGCAGGCCGACATCTACCAGACCGGGTTCTACCGGCAGAAGGCCCGCAGCATCCGCGGCGTCTGCCGGGCGCTGCTCGACGAGCACGGCGGCCAGGTGCCGCGGCGCATGGCCGACCTCGTCGAGCTGCCCGGTGTCGCCCGCAAGACCGCCAACGTGGTGCTCGGCGCCCTGGACGCCGACGCCCACGCGGCCGACCCCGACGCGGGCATCGCCGTCGACACCCACGTCAAGCGCCTGGCGCGCCGCTTCGGGTTCACCCGCCACACCGACCCCGTCAAGATCGAGCGCGACCTCATGCGGCTGCTGCCCAAGGCGCAGTGGCCGTCGGCGAGCCTGTGCATGATCCTGCACGGCCGGCGGGTCTGCGACGCCCAGCGGCCGCGCTGCGCCGACTGCCTGGTGGAGGACCTGTGTCCGTCGTCGCTGGCGGCCGGCTTCCGCGACCGGGCCGGCCAGGCCAGAGGCCTCGGGTAGCGCTGCGCCCGCCCGGCGCGACATCCCGACAACCACACGAACAGGACCGGCGACCATGACCAACATCGAGGAGACCCAGCTGCCCGGAGTAGGCGTGCGCCAGGACTTCGTGACGAAGGGCGGCAGGCGCATCGGGGTGATCGCCCATCGGGGGGGCCACCGCGAACTGTTGATCTACGCCACCGACGACCCGGACCGCTGCCGTGAGTCGGTGCGCCTCGAGGATCAGGACAGCCGGGCGCTGGCCGACATGCTGGGCTCGCCGCACGTCGGTCACAGCATGGCCGAGCTGCAGCAGTCGGTGGAGGGGCTGACCATCGACTGGCTGCCGGTGCGGGAAGGCTCGGCCTGCGCCGGCGCCACGATCGGCGATCTTGAGGTGCGCCGGCGCACCGGCGTGACCATCGTGGCGGTGATCCGCGGCGCGGACACGCTCCCGTCGCCCGACCCCGACTTCCGGCTGCGGCCCGGCGACACGGCGGTCGTGATCGGCACCCCCGAGGGCATCCAGCGCGCCTTCGGCCTGCTGCGAGGGACCTAAGGCGTGGTGGCCGCCGCCGTCGACGCCGCGGGCCGTCCCGGGAACGAGGGCGCCCTGCTGCTCATCGAGCTGGGCGCCGTCGTGGTGGTCCTGGCGTTGCTGGCGCGGCTGGCGGGCAGGCTCGGCTTCTCGCCGATCCCGCTGTACCTGCTGGCGGGGCTGGCCTTCGGCGTGGGGGGCCTGCTGCCCCTGGAGCTCAGCGAGGAATTCGTCGAGGTCGGCGCCGAGCTCGGCGTGCTGCTGCTGCTGTTCATGCTGGGCCTGGAGTTCACGGCGGACGAGCTGGGCACGAGCCTGCGCATGGGCCTGCCGTCGGGCCTGCTCGACGCCTTGCTCAACTTCACGCCCGGCCTGCTCGCCGGAGCGCTGCTGGGCTGGGAGCCGGTGGAGGCCGTGCTGCTGGGCGGGGTCACCTACATCTCCTCCTCGGGGGTGGTCGCCAAGGTGCTGGCCGACCTGGGCCGGCTGGGCAACCGCGAGACGCCGGCTGTGCTGTCCATCCTCGTGATGGAGGACCTGGCCATGGCCGTCTACCTGCCGGTGGTCGCGGTCCTGCTCGTCGGCAGCGGGATGCTGGCGGGGCTGACCTCGTTGCTGATCGCGCTGGCCACCGTGAGCGGCGTCCTCATGCTCGCGCTGCGCTACGGCGAGCCGATCAGCCGCGCGGTGTTCAGCCGCTCCGACGAGGTGGTGCTGTTGACCACCTTCGGCCTGGTCCTGCTCGTCGCCGGTGTGGCGCAGCGCCTGCAGGTGTCCAGCGCCATCGGCGCCTTCCTGGTGGGAATCGCGCTGTCGGGGCCGGTCGCCGAACGGGCGCGGGACCTCCTTGGGCCGCTGCGGGACCTGTTCGCCGCGGTGTTCTTCGTCTTCTTCGGCCTGCAGGTCGACCCCGCGGCGATCCCTCCGGTGGCGGCGGCAGCGCTGGTGCTGGGCGCGGTGACGGCCGTGACGAAGCTGGCCACCGGGTGGTGGGCGGCGCGCCGGACGGGCGTGCTGGCGCGCGGGCGGTGGCGTGCGGGGGCGGCGCTGGTCGCCCGCGGCGAGTTCTCGATCGTCATCGCCGGGCTGGGACTGACCGCCGGGGTCGACCGGCGGCTCGGCGCGCTGGCGGCCGCCTACGTCCTGCTGATGGCAGTGGCCGGGCCGGTCGCGGCCCGCGTCGTCGACCCCGTCGTGGTGGCCGTGCAGCGCATACTGGCCGGACGCGCCGCGGCGGCACGGCCGGCGCGCACGACCGCTTCGGAGCAGGAAGCCCTCGGCGTCGACTGACCCGGCTCAACGCGGGCCCGGGGACGGCTCGCGCCGGTCGGGGTGGCGCAGCAGCGCGTGCAGGACCGCCCAGGCGACCACCGCCAGGACGCCACTGAGGACTGCGATCACCGACCGCCAGGGCGCGGCGATCACGGGTCCGGGGGTGGACTCGCCCAGCGCTGTCTCCACGGCCAGGGTGACCGCGGCCACGGTCACCGCCGTTGTCAGAACCCGCCAGCGGCCCACCCGGCGGACCAGGACGCCGACCTCGCCCAGCAGCAGACGCATCAGGGGCATGGTGGTCGGCACCGGCCGGCGCTGGTCCCGGGCCAGGACCCGCCGCAGGTGGTGGAGCAGGGCGAACCACACCCCTTCACTGTAGTGGGAACCGGGCAGACAGCGGCGCGGCGGGAAGCAGGAGCCGCCCCCCTATACTGGGCCCGGTGACCACGCCTTCTCGTGTCGCCCCTCTGCGGGTCCTGCTGGCCGCCCCCCGGGGGTTCTGCGCCGGTGTCGAACGGGCCATCGAGATCGTCGAGCTGGCGCTGGAGGCGTTCGGCCCCCCTGTCTACGTGCGCCACGCGATCGTGCACAACACCCACGTGGTGGCGGACCTGGAGGCCAAGGGCGCGGTGTTCGTCGAGGACGAGGCCGACGTGCCCGCGGGGGGGCTGGTGGTGTTCAGCGCCCACGGGGTGGCGCCCCAGGTGCAGACCAACGCCCGCCGCCGGGGGCTGCGGGCGATCGACGCCACCTGCCCGCTGGTGACGAAGGTGCACCTGGAGGCCCAGCTGTACGCGGAGCGCGGCTACCACATCGTGCTCATCGGCCACGCCGGCCACCAGGAGGTCCTCGGCACGATGGGCCACGCGCCCGGGGCGATCACCCTGGTGCAGACCGCCGCCGACGTCGCCGCCCTGGACCTGCCCGACCCCGACCGGGTCGCGTACCTGTCGCAGACCACGCTGAGCGTCGACGAAGCCGCCGCCGTCATCGCGGCGCTGAAGCGCCGCTACCCGAACGCGCGCGGCCCGCGCGGCGACGACATCTGCTACGCCACCCAGAACCGCCAGGACGCCACGAAGGCCCTGGCCGTGCGCAGCGACGTCGTGTTCGTGGTCGGCTCGGCGAACTCCTCCAACTCCAACCGCATGGTCGAGGTGGCCCTGGCACACGGCGCCCCCGCCGCCTACCTCGTCGAGGACGCCGGGGCGGTCCGCGACGAGTGGCTCGAGGGCGTCGGCGTGGTCGGGCTGACGTCGGGGGCCAGCGCGCCCGAGACGCTGGTCGAGGGGGTGGTCGCCCGTCTGGCGGCCCGCCCGGGCGGCGCCAGCGTCGAGACGCTGCGCGTCGTCGACGAGCAGATGCACTTCGCCCTGCCCGCACCGCTGCGCCGCCTGCCGCTGGCCGGCGTGTCGCCGTAGGGGCCACCCCCTTGCACGCTCACATGCCTGAGGGTGTGTGGTGGTGTCATGTCCCGGACCAACAGCTGACCGCAGCAGGTCAGGTCAGACGCCGAGCCCGTCGATGCGGCGGGCCAGGGCGATGTCGTTCTGCGTCACGCCGCCCGCGGAGTGGGTGACCAGCTCCAGGGTCACCGTGTTCCAGCTGATGTGGATGTCGGGGTGGTGGTTGGCCTCCTCGGCTTCCCCGGCGACGCGTTCGACGAAGCGCATCGCCTCGGTGAAGTCGGCGAACCGGTAGGTCTTGGCGATCCTCTCCACCGTTCCCCCCCAGCCGTCGAGCCGGTCGAGCTCGTGGTGGAGAGCGTCGGCGTTGAGCACGTCGGCCATCGTTCGATCTCCTTGGGAGAAGGTCGCGCCGGGGACGGCGCCCGCACCGTCCATGCCGAGGGCGGCGCAGAACAGCGCGCCCAGTTGCTGCCACTGCCAGGGGTGCAGTCCCAGAGACTGGCGCAGCTCTCCGGGCGTCGCCGGGTCGGTCAGCAGCGCTGCCATGAGGGTGCGGCCGGGGCACAGCACCCCCGGGTCGATGCCGAGCTCGCGCGCCCGCTGGGCCCGCAGCGCGCGCAGCCGGTCGACCCTGGCCCGGTCGGCTTCGGTAGGCAGCCGCCGCTCGCGCCGTGCGTGTTCGGGGGCCCGATCCTCGGCGGCCCCCAGCGCGGCGAGCAGCGCCCGGCCGTAGCTGCGGACCGCTTGACGGCGGACGCCCCGGCGGGCCAGGTCGGCCGCGCTCGTCGGCGGCCTCGTGGCCAGGTCGACCATGACCTCGTCGCCGAGGATGCGCCCCGGTGCGGTGTCGGTGGAACGGGCCAGCGCCTCGCGGGTGTCCCACAGCGCCCGCAGGCGCGCCCGTGCCGGCGCGTCCAGGCGGCCAGCGCCTCTGGTACGGGTCCACTCCCGGCGCTGCTCGGCCGGCGGCTGAGACAGCACTCTCTGCAACTCCTGGCGGTACCAGTCCTCGCGGCCCGTGGCGACCAGGCGACGCTGTAGCCGCTCCCACAGCTCGGGCAGGTGGGCGACGTCGCCGGCGGCGTAGGACAGCATGTCGTCGTGCAGCGGTCGGGCCTCCCAGTCGGCGCGCTGCATGGCCTGCTTCTCGCCACCGAGTTCGACGGCGAGCACCGCGCGCAGCAGGCCCTCCAGTCCCGTCGGCAGCCCCAGCACGGCGGCGGCGATGCCGGTGTCCTCGATGCGGGTCGGGGTCACCCCGAGCGCCGCCAGCGGCCCCAGGTCGTTCTCCATGGCGTGGAACACGGCCACCCGCGACTGCAGGAAGGCGTCCAGCGGGCTGAGGTCTCCCAGGGCCAGCGGGTCCACCAGCGCCACCCGTCCGCCGCCGCCGACCTGCACGAGGGCGGCGGCCCGCCAGTAGCGCCTCCAGTCGGCACGCTCCACGTCGACGCCGACCACGTCGAGGTCGTCCAGCCACCGCAGGCAGTGCTCGAGGCGCTCGGGGCGGTCGGCAAGGGAGAACTCTTCCACCGGCATGGGGCCTGAGCATACGCGCCGTGCGCGCGAGGCCGCCGCTGGCGGCGTCGCCGGAACCGCTAGCCTTCGGGCGTCGGCGCGGGAGGAGCGGTGGACGAGCGGCTTCCGCTGATGTGCGTGCACGCCCATCCCGACGACGAGGCGATCGCGACCGGGGGGTGCTGGCCCGCTGCGCCGACGAAGGCGTGCGCTCGGCGGTGGTGACCTGCACCGGTGGGAAACGGGGCGAGATCCACGACGTGGACCCCGATGCGGTGCGTCCCCGGCTGGCGCAGGTGCGCCGCGGCGAGCTCGAACGGTCGCTGGCGATCCTGGGCGCCGTCCTCGTGCGGCTCAAATGCGGAGCTGGGGCGGCGGGGGCTGGGGTCGCCGTTCCCCGACGCCGACCGCGGCGGCGAGCCGCCGATGGGCACCCGCGACGGTGCGGTGACGACCGTGGACGTCACCGCCTGGCTGGAGCGCAAGCTCGCCGCCGTGCAGTCGCACCGCTCCCAGTTGGGCGCCGCCGCGCATTGAAGCCTTGGCGACAGATATGTCGCGAAAGCTTCAACCCATCGCGGGCCGCTACCACCGCCTCGGCCACTGGCAGCGCTGCCGTCGCTGCGCCCGCCCGCTCGGGCTTGCGCCGCAGCAGACGAACGGTCGCCGACGGTGAGACGACGCAGCGTGGGCATGCTAGACGCGCAAGGCTATCGGTCCCGCCACCCTGCCGGGGTTGCCAGGCCGGCCGGCGGGGCACCGAAGGAGGCCGGGTGCGCAGAGCCAAGATCGTGGCGACGCTGGGCCCGGCGCTCGACGACCGTGACAAGCTGCGGGCGGCCGTCGAAGCCGGCATCGACGTGGTGCGGCTGAACTTCTCGCACGGCGACCACGACGCCCACGCGCGTCGCCTGGACACGGTCCGCGAGCTCTCGGTGCGGATGCGGCGCAACGTCGGGAGCCTGGCCGACCTGCAGGGCCCCAGGATCCGCCTGGGTCACCTGCCCGCGGCCGGGGTCCGGGTCCCCAACGGCTCCGAGGTCTTCCTGCTGCCCGGGCGCGAGGCCCTCGACGGCTACGACGACAACGAGCCTGCCCTGCCCATCTCATACGACGCGCTGGCCGACGACGTCGAGCCCGGCACGCTCGTGCTCATCGACGACGGCTCGATCCGCCTGGTCGTGTCACGCCTGGAGTCCGAAGGGATCTGGGCCCGGGCGGTGGCCGGCGGGGTGGCGCACAGCCGCAAAGGCGTCAACCTGCCCGGCGTGGCGGTGTCGGCTCCGACCCTGACCGACAAGGACCTCACCGACCTGAAGGCCGCGCTGGAGTTCGGGGCGGACTGGGTGGCCCTGTCGTTCGTGCGCCGACCCCAAGACATCCTCGACGCGCGCTCGCGGATCGAGAGCCTCGACGGCGAATGCCCGATCGTGGCGAAGCTGGAGCGGCCCGAAAGCATCGACGCGCTGCTGGGCATCATCCAGGCCAGCGACGCGGTGATGGTCGCCCGCGGGGACCTGGGGGTGGAGATCGGGCCGGAGCGGGTGCCCGCCATCCAGAAGGAGATCATCGCCGAGGCGAACTCCGAGGGCGTCCCGGTCATCACCGCCACCGAGATGCTCGAGAGCATGATCTCCTCGCCCCGGGCGACCCGTGCCGAGGCCAGCGACGTCGCCAACGCGGTGTTCGACGGCACCGACGCGCTCATGCTGTCGGGCGAGACCGCCGCCGGGCGCTACCCGGTGGAGGCGGTGCGCACGATGGCACGCATCATCGAAGTCGCCGAGTCCTCGCCCCAGCTCATCCACGCGGGCCGCCCGCCCCGCTCCGAGATGGGGGTCCGTCGGGTCGTCGCGCAGGCCGCCTGCCAGGTGGCCCGCGACGTCAGGGCCACAGCGCTCGTCGTCTACTCGATCTCGGGAGCGTCGCTGCAGCTGGTCAGCAAGCACCGGCCGGATGTGCCGCTGCTGGGCCTGACCCCCCGGGAGGCGACCCGCCGGCGCAGCGCGCTCATGTGGGGCACCGAGGCCGCGCTGGTGCCGATGAAGGACCAGGCCACCGACCTGACGACGACCGCCGAGCGGGTCCTCGTCGACGGCAACTGGGCCGAGCCCGGCGACCGCATCGTCATCGTCAGCGGCCAGCCCGGCGGCCAGGGCGGCACCAACCGGATCACGGTGCACCGCATCGGCGAGCCCGTCGGGGGCTGAGGTCGCAGGCGGCGCCAGCGGCCAGGAAGGGACCTGGTGCGATTCCTCGCCATCGGCGGCGACGCCGCGGGCATGACCGCGCTCGTGGTACGCGGCCCGCAGGCGCCCGCAAGCTGGCGCGCGAAGTGGGCCTGGCGCCGATGCTGGGAGCTCCCGCGCGCTGCTGCCGGGCTGCCTCAGCGGGGGCTGAACAGCCAGGGGTCGCGCAGGTCCAGGTAGCGCAGGTCGCCGGTCAGCTCCGAGTACCGTTCCATCAACTCGCGATCCTCGGGGGACGGCTCCTGGCGCTCGCCGCGGCGGGCCTGCTCCTCGGAGATGAAGTAGGCCACCGCGGTGAAGCCGCCGTCGCCGTGGTCGGCGACCAGTTGCCCGATCAGGTCCGGGCGTCGCTCGGCGAGCCTGGGCTCCATCTCCCGCTGCATGCCGCGCAGGCGCTCGGGGTCGCCGGTGCGCCCCTGGATGACCTGCACGAAGCCCGCCTCGTCGGAGCCTCCGCCCAGCACCGTGGCGACCTGGCGACAGTCGTGGAAGACGGCCTGGCCGTCGAACAGCCGCTCCATCTCCTGCCACCAGGAGCCCTGCTCGGGGCGATCGCTGTTGCGTCGCGCGGCCCCCTCGGAGTCGAAACGAACCACGCTGACTAGCTCGTTGTCGCTGGTGACCCCTGCGGTCGCGCCCAGCCAGCCCTCGGCGCCCGGCGACAGCTCGGTCACCCAGCGCTCCAGCAGCCGCTGCGCCGCGGCCGGGTCGCGGACCCGGCCCTGGAAGATCTGCACGAACATGGCGTCTCCTTAGCCTTGCCCCGTCGCGACGCAGCTTCCGCCCCGAGGCGGCCAGGCGCAAGCGGACCTGCGGGCCCCCCGCCGGCGTCTAGCGTGAAAGTGCGCTGGAGGCCCCACGGGCGGCTGGGTTCATGCGGCGTCGGCCTCGGCCAGGGCGACGACCTGACTCGGCCCTTGCAGCTTCCATCCCACACGTGGGCGATGCGGGCAGCCGGCTGCCTTGATCGGCCACGTGTGCCATCGCGCCGTCATGGTGTGGGGCGCGGGCCAGAGACACGGTCTGTTTCGCGCATTTTCAGTCGTCCGAGGTGGTCCCGCCGGGGCCATGACCACTAGTCCGTGCGGCCGGCAAGATGATCCGGGTGGGCGGTGCCCTTTCCCGGCCGCCTTTCCTACGCTGACGTGGGGAGTTGTGTCCGCCGACGGGCGCGTCTGCGGCAGGGGTAGACCTGGTGCGCCTGGCGTCCTTTCAGCGGCCGGTTCGCGGGCTGTGCGCACGGCAAGCCCTGGTGAGGGGTCGCGGTCGCGAACCGGCGTCTGGCAGCATCAGCGCGTGAGGGACGTTCGGGCGGTTTCCAACCCGTGGCCGGCAGGTAGAGCTTGGCCGTGGCAGTGACCACCGACAGCGGAGGGCGACAACGATGGCCTTGGCTTTGACCCTTCTCATCATCAGCATCGTCTTCCACGTGCTGGTCGGGCTGACGGCAGCGTGGCTGCTCGTGCAGGAGCTGCGCAGACGGCCGTGGCGGGCGTCGCCGCCGCAAGGCCCCAGCGGGGAGCGCGCCGTGCCGGTGGTGCCGGCGGTGCCGGTGGTGCCGCCCCGGGGCACCGCGTCGACGCCGCCGTCGCGACTGGCGGCCTGAGGACGCCGATCCTCCCGAACGGGGCGGGACTCAGGTCCGCTCGCGGGGCTGGTCCTGCGGCGCGGGCGCGACGCCGCGGATGCGCCCCAGCAGGGCGACGAGCAGCTCCCGCTCCTCGGGCGACAGGTCGGCGAGCAGCGTGCGCTGAAGGCGGTAGTGGGCGGACAGCAGCCGACCGACCAGCCGGCGGCCCCCGTCGGTCAGCACCACCGGGGTCCGGCGGCGGTCGAGGCGGTGGGGGCTGCGTCGCACGAGGTCGCAGGCCTGCAGCGTGTCCAGCAGGCC
>DASZOD010000086.1:0-2684 GCA_035550935.1 Egibacteraceae bacterium
GGCGGCCACCAGGACCGCCGCCGGCACCACCATCACCGCCGGTGCCCGGCCGGGAGGGCGCCCCTCGCCCTCCTCGACGCGGTCCGGCGGGGCTTCGTCCTCGACGTCCTCGGCCACGTCGCGCTCGACGAGCGGGCCCCAACCGAGGAACACCCGGCCGGCCGCCCGCAGCACCGCACCGGCCGTCAGGGCCTCGGCGACGACGAACACGACGGCGATCCAGCCGAAGCCGTGGTGGCTGGCGGGCTCCTCGATCAGCTGCCTGCCGAGGGCGGTACCGAACGGTGGCAGGCCGGCGAGAGCGAGGCCGGCGATGACGAAGACGGCGGCGGTCACCAGCTGACGCCGGCCCCTGCCGCGCAGGACGGCTTCCTTCACGCTGTTGTGCTGGTACAGCAGGATGCCGACCAGCAGGAACAGGGCGCCTTTGATGGCGCCGTGCGACAGGGTGTACAGCCCGGCGCCGGCCAGGGCGTGCGCGTCGAGCAGCCCCACCCCGATGAGGATCAGGCCGGCGTGGCTGACCGACGAGAACGCCAGCAGACGCTTGAGCTGGAACTGCGCCAGGGCCATCACCCCGCCCAGGATGGCGGTGGCCGCCCCGAGGACGAGGATGACGGAGCGCAGCCCGTGGGCGTGCCCGCCGAACGGACCCGCGAACACCGTCCAGTACACCCGGGCCCAGCCGTACAGGCCGAGCTGGATCATCACTCCAGACAGCAGCACGCTGACCGAGCTGGGGGCGACCGCGTGCGCGTCCGGCAGCCAGAAGTGGAACGGGATGATGGCCGCCTTGATGAACAGCCCGACGGAGATCAGCAGGAAGGCGGTGAGCAGCGTGGCGTCCGGCGGCGCGGTCGCCAGGGCGCGGCCGATCTCGGCCAGGTTGAGGGCGCCGGTCCGTCCGTACAGGAACCCGGTCCCGTGGAGCAGCAGGAAGCCGCCGATGGTGTTGGTCACGGCGAAGTTCAGCGATCCCTGCAGGGGTCCACGCTGCTCGATGTGGTAGGCCGTGAGCGCGTAGGCCGACGTGGTCAGCAGCTCGAAGAACACGAACAGGTTGAACAGGTCACCGGTCAGCGCGAACCCGACCATGCCGCCGGTGAACAGCAGCATGAGCGTGTGGTAGAGGGCGCCGACCGCTTCGAAGTAGCGCCACGAGAACACGAGCGCGGCGGTGGCGAGGCAGGCGGCGAGCGCCGCGGTCCCCGCACCGATGGGGTCCACGGCAAAGCCCACGCCGATGGCCAGGCCGCGGACCGGCTCCCAGCCGCCGAACCAGTGCACGAGCAGCTGGTCAGCGGTGGCCAGGACCACCAGTATCGCGGCCGTCGCCGCGGCGACGGCGACGGCCGACAGGTGCCGCGCCCGCCAGGGAAACACCGGTGCGACCGCCAGCAGCCCGGTCGCTCCGATCAGCGGGACGGCGACCGCGATCGTCGACAGGTCATCCACCTCAGCCCCGCATGGCGCGCAGCGCCCCGGGGTCGAGCGTTCCCGTGCGCTTGTGGGCCTGGACCACCAGCGCCAGCAGCAGCGCGGTGATGGTCGCGCTGACGACCGCGTCGGTGAGCGCCAGCGACTGCACCAGCGGATCGACCGCGGGTGGCGTGTCGGGGTACACGGTGGGGAAGACCGGCGGGACGGCGTGCTGACGGTAGCCGACGGCGATCAGCTGCACGTAGGTCGACGACTGCACGACGGTCATGCAGACGATCAGGTGGACCAGGTTGCGGCTGGTCACGATCCCGTACAGCCCTACGAACAGCAGCCAGCCGGCGACCGCGTAGGACAGCAGGTGGATGGCGCTCACCGCCCGGCCCCTTCCCGGATCTCCACGGTCTGTCGCAGGAACGCATGGAAGATCAGCACGAACCCGGCCGTGACCTCCAGCCCAACGATGAGGTTCAGCAGCAGGACCGTCCCGGTGGACAGCAGGGTGCCGAGCTGGCCCACCGGCAGGAAGTTGTCCAGGAAGGTCCCGGCGACGGCCAGGCCCACCGCCCCGACGACCACGTAGGCCCCGGCGGAGAGCGCCTCGAGGCGTTCGACGAGCGGGAGGGGCGAGAGCTCGGTGAACGTGGTGTACTCGTAGGCGACGTAGGTGGCGAGCAGGGCACCCGCAAACACGACTCCAGACTGGAAGCCGCCACCGGGCGTGTACTGCGCGTGGAGGATGACGTACATGGGCAGGAAGATCGACACGCCCACGAGCACCACCGCGGCCAGCTGCAACGCGGCGCTCGGAGGTGGCGCCTCCCGCTCGACAAGCGAGCGCCGAGGCGCTTCCTTCTGTTCGGTGGGCTGGCGGCGGAGCAGGAGGTCGGCCCCCACGACGGCCGCGAACAGGATGAGCTGCTCGATCATGGTGTCGGCGCCGCGGTAGTCGAAGACGACGGTTGTGACGACGTTGTAGGACTTGATCTCTTCGATCGCGACCCCGAGGTAGTAGCTGCCGACGATGTCGGCGAACCTGACCCTGCGGGCGAGGTCCATGACCCCCCAGGCGAAGAACGCCCCCAACGGCAGAGCTGCGAGCAGGAAGACGGCGCGCCGCAGCCTCAGGGTCACTCCTCGCCTCCCCGGATGCTCGCCATGGTCACCAGCACCATGAGCGGCACGGCCACCACCCCGACCACGATCACCGCCATGGCCACGTCGGGCGCCTCGAACGCGAGGAAGAC
>DASZOD010000087.1:0-5027 GCA_035550935.1 Egibacteraceae bacterium
GCGCGGCTAACGGCTGTGGCGCTTCGCGCTGGACGACCAGGGTCGGGTGGCCGGCGTCGATGAGCTGCTTGGAGGCGAGTTCGGCCGGCTGCGCCAGGTGGTCCAGGCTCCCGACGGGTCGCTGTGGATCCTGACCAGCAACCGCGACGGGCGCGGCGACCCGGTGGCCGCCGACGACCGCATCATCCGCATCGGCCCGCCAGGGTGAGGCGGCGCGCTGCAGCCGGTCAGTGCCGGGCGAACCGCTCCACGTCACGCTCGAACTGCTCGATCATCTCCTCGGTCAGCGACGCAGGGGTCTGGTCGATCGCGGTGAGGAAGTCCTCGGTCGTGGCCCGCCCGGAGGACTGGTCGAAGTACTGGCGCTCGAAGGCCAGCTGGGCGGCCTTGCGCGCGGCGAACTCGACGTCGGCGGGGGTGTAGCGCCCCGACTCGTCCACGAGCGCGTCGACGTCGACGTCCTCGTCGGTGATCTCCTCGATGTAGCTTCGCCACATCGCCGCGCGAGCCTGCTCGCCGGGAGGACCCACCGGCAGGACGTAGTCGAAGCGTCCCGGGCGCAGGAAGCCAGGATCGACCGTCCCGATCCGGTTGGTGGCGCACACCAGCAGGTGGTGGGGGGCGTCGCGGAGCCTGGGCAGCTGCCTGAGGAACTCGGTGGTCACTCGGTAGCTGAACTCCCGCTCGCCCTCGCGGTCCGCGGCGATGTCCTCGACCTCGTCGAGGAACGCCACGGCCGACGGCAGCTCCAGCAGCCGGTCGAAGGTCTCTGCGAGGATCCTCGACTCGTCGGTGGCGCCCTGCTCGGCCAGCTCCGAGGAGTGGATCTCCACGAATGGCCACTCCAGCCGGGAGGCGATGCCCCTGGCGAACGTCGTCTTGCCGGTGCCCGGTGGGCCGAACAGGATCACCGCCCGTGGGGTCGAGACCCCGTGCCGGTAGGCCATCTCCGGCTCCGCCAGCGGCAGGATGATCCGCCGCTCGATGAGCCGCTTGGCCTCTTCCATGCCCTCGAGCCGGTCCCACAGCGCGGGCTCGACCATCTGACCGCCGAGCCGGGAGACCGCGCTGGGTCCGGCGGTCGTCGACGGCATCGGGCGCTCGAGGATCACCCGCTCCTCGACCACGCGGTAACCGTGCTCGGCCAGGCGCTCGCAACCCTCTGTGGACCGGTCGAGCTCCGCGATGAGCTTGCGGGCACCGCGGTCGGCGAGGCGCTCCTCGAGCCTGGTCAGCAGCCGGGCGGCGACCTCACCGTCACCGAGGATGCGAAAGACGACGCCGACCACGCCCGACACCGCGCCCACGGCCACGCCGACGATGTCGCCGTCGAGGTCGGCGACGAGCACCTCGGCGTCGTCTGAGGCCATCAGGTCGGTCGCCTCGTCCACGGTCAGGCCGTCAGGCCCGATCGGAACGACGCCCTCCTGCTCCCACAGGCCGACCACCCGCCCGAGGTCCTCGTGGCGGTAGTCACGGATCAGCGGTGGCGCAGCAGGCATGAGCCGATCCTATGTCCCTATGTCCTGCCGAGCGGCTCACCGCTCCGGCAGCGCAGCCTCACGGGCGCCGCTCGGCGACCTCGGGCTGCCGCGCGTCCGCGCCGGGAACCCGCGCCGCCCGCTCCTCCTGAGCGTTCTTGCCCAGCAGCAGCGCGTAGCCGACCAGCGCGATGGCGGCGAAGGCGAACCACTGCATGGCGTAGGACAGGTGGTTGCCCTCGTCCAGCTTCCGCGGCTCCGTTGGCAACGGCAGGTCCGCCTGGGGCGGCACCTGCTCCTGCAGCTGCAGCCAGACCGGGTACAGCGGGCGCTCGAACCGTGGCTGCAACCGCGGCAGGTCCACCCGGGGAACGACGTCCGGCTCGCCCTGGGTGGGGACCTGCGGGCCGAAGCGCGGCGGGGGGCGGCTGTCGTGCACGATGCCACTCAGGCGCACCGGCTGGTCGGGCGGGGCCGCTGGGCCCACCGGGGGGCGGTCCAGCTCGTATGGCACCCAGCCTCGGTCGACCAGCAGCAACCGCCCGCCGGTGTCCAGCGGCGTCAGCAGCTGGTAGCCGGGGCGACCGTCGCGGGTGCGGGGTCCCACCAGCAGCTCCTCGCCGGGCAGGTAGCGCCCCCTCACGATGGCGCGGCGGAACGCCGCCGCCGACGGCCCGCCCGCCGCGTCGGCCAGGACCGCGTCCAGCGGCCGGGGCGGGCCGGCCAGCCGTGCGCTGACCAGGCCGTTGAGGGCCCGCACCTCCTCCAGCCGGCGCAGTTGCCAGAAGCCGAAGTTCACGAACAGCACCACGACCACGAGCACGAGCGCGTGGCCGACCAGCCAGCGGGGAGCGGTCAGGAAGCGGGGCATGACCCTATGGTGCCTTCCGGTGCGCCGTGGGCGTGGCCGTCCCGGCAAGACCCTCCAGCGCCAATTCTGCAGCTCTGCAGCGCCCCAGGTAGCGCCGGCGCCGGAGCCAGGTCGCGGACGGTCAGCCCGACCTCACCGCAACGCCTCGAAGAGCCGGCCAGCCAGCCAGACGCCGTGGTCGAGCGCATCGACCGCGAGAGGGTTGTCGCGCCGCCGGGCCTTGCGCCACTCTCGGGGGGTCCAGGCCGCCGGCTGGACGACCCCGCGGCCCGGAGCGACCCGCAACCAGCGCTGGGCCGCGTCAGCCGGCAGCCGGTCGGCCACCACCACGACGTCGACGTCGCTGGGGTCGTGGAAGTCGCCTCTGGCGACCGGCCCGGCCACGACGGCAGCGCGCAATTCGATGTCGTCGGGCAGCTCGTCGACGTAGGAACGTGCGAGCCCCAGCAACGTGTCGCGCTGGGCGCGGCGCCGCGCGACCGCCTCCCTGGGGGTCGTCACCGTGGACCTTCCTCCCCGGCCGCGGTCCCCAGCGCGGCTCTCGTCTCGTCGACCGCGGCCACGATGACCCGAGCGTCGGCCAGCGCCTCCTCGGCGTCCTCGCGCCGGTAGCGGCGGTGCGGCGTGCCCCCCGGCAGGGCGTCGGGGTGCCGGGTGGGCTGATGGTGGCGGACAAGCCGCAGCGCCGCGCCGTGCACCTTCTCGCTTGAGCGCCAAGCCCGCCTCGGCGGACGCGGTCTCAAGCAGGCGCAGCAGGTCCTGCCCCCGGGCGCGATCGCCCGGCCGACGCCGTGCGGCAGCGCCTTCGCCGCGAGCTGGGCGGCTTGCTCGGCGATCATGCACGCCCAGTTGTGCCAACCAGCGTCGGCATTGTCACCGGCCGCGTCCAATGCGTCGGCGGCGACCTGCCCGCCACCGCTCGAACTCCGCCTCGTCGAGCACGGCCCGCGGCCTAGCCTCGCGCACCGCTGACCACGCTCGCCTACGGGGAAACCCGACCGTCCCCCAGGCCTGTGAGAGCCCCGGATCACACACCCTGCGGCGCGCGTCGTCAGCCATCGGGTAGCCGGGGATAGCAGAACCCTTGGACGAACGCGCCCCCGGGAGGACCGGCGCCCGGATCCCGCGGCCGTCACTGACAGTAACTGCAAGTGCCCGGGCGGAGTCTGGCCTTCGGCGGTTCTCCCGTGGCGGTCAAACGGGAGTTGGAACGGCTGGGTTCGGGATTAATCGGTGACAGGACCAAGACGGGCTCTCGGGGCGTAGCGGTGGCCGCCTCTAGTCGAATAGATGCGGCCCGAAGCCTCTTGCGGCGGCACCGCCGGTCCCCGTAGACGAATGATCGCCTGGCGGCCGAGCGACACTGGCTGCATCCTACGGTCTGCCAAGGCTGCTGTTGCCTCCGAGGGTTGACAGGCAAGTCCTTACTTGCCTATAGTTCGGGCCGTGGGCGACGTGTTCAAGGCCCTGGCCGACCTGACGCGGCGCGCCATCCTCGATGAGCTGACGGAGCGGGACGGCCAGACTCTGTTTGAGTTGTGCACGCGGCTCACGATGAAGCACGAGGTGACGTCGTCGCGGCAGGCGATCTCGCAGCACCTTGACGTCCTTGAAGGGGCGGGTCTGGTGACCACACGTCGGGACGGCCGCTACAAGTTCCACTTCCTCGACACGAGGCCGCTGCGGGCCATCGTCCAGCGTTGGCCCATCCAACACTGACAGGAGGACGGCAGTGCGGATCTACATCACGAGCGTCTTCGTCGACGACCAGGGCAAGGCCCTGGCCTTCTACACCGATGTGCTCGGCTTCGTGAAGAAGACCGACCTCCCGCTGGGTGAGGACCGCTGGCTGACGGTCGTGTCGCCGGAGGACCCCGAGGGCACCGAGCTCCTGCTCGAACCCGACGGCCACCCCGCGGTCGGGCCGTACAAGGCCGCGCTGGTGGAGGACGGGATCCCGGCCACGTCGTTCGCGGTCGATGATGTCCATGCCGAGTTCGACCGGCTCAAGGGCCTCGGCGTGCGCTTCACCCAGGAGCCGCTCGAGACGGGCGGGGTGACGATGGCCGTATTCGACGATACCTGCGGCAACCTCATCCAGATCGTGAGCATGCAGGAAGGGGGGCCAGCGAACGCCTGAGCGACCAGAGCTTCGGCGCCTCCGTGGCCGCAGAGCGTCCTGTCGGAGGCTGAGCTGAGCTGAGACGCGGCGCCTGCGCCCAGGCCGACCCCGCACTGCGGTCCAATCCCCTGCCAGGCGCTCGTGAGTGCGGACTATGCCGGGTAGGCGCGACATCGATCGCTGAGGTCTGTTCTCACTCTCCGTAGTGACCGGCGGAGCAGGCCAGTCGTCGTGACTCACGCGCAACTTTGTCATGTCGGCTTGCGGTAGCCGCCGAACACAGAGGGCGGTCGACGCCGTCGGAGATCGGCTGGTCCTCAACTGCGACACCGCCGCCGAAACCATCGGGAGTAGCCGCCGCTCCCCGAGGTTGCGCCGCGCCTCGCAACCTTCGGGAGCCGCCGGTGGGATGTCGCTTCCGGAGGGGAGTCATCGTGGTAGGACCTCCGCGTAGCCGCGGTGTCCGGGCGGCCGCGCGCGGGACGGCACGTTGTCAGGCGGCTGCGTACCATCCAGGGCATGACTCCGCAACGGGTGCTACGCAGCGACGTCC
>DASZOD010000088.1:0-5658 GCA_035550935.1 Egibacteraceae bacterium
TCGGCGGCCAGGCCGCCGACGAGCCGCCCGGTGTCCAGGCGGTTGCCGCGCACCCGCCGGTCGTGGGCGAACAGGTAGTCCAGGGGGTTCTTGGGGACCGGTCCCCAGAAGTCGTGCGAGCCCAGGACCGCTACGGCGGGCCGGCCATCCGCCGCCCCGCCCAGCAGCTGCACGGCGGGCTCGACCGCGTCGGCCCGCTCGAGTAGGTCGCCGGTGACCACCACCACGTCGGGCTGCCGGCGCAGGCAGGAGCGGACGAACGCGCGCTTGTGCTCCTGCCCGGGCAGCAGATGCAGGTCGGACAGGTGCAGCAGCCGCAGGGGTCCCGCGGCGTCGCTGCGCAGGGCCGGCACGGTCACGTGGCGCAGCCGGTACCAGCGGCGCTCGACCAGCGAGGCGTAGGCCAGGCCGGTCGCGGCCAGACCGCCGAGCAGGCCGGCCGTCCGGGCGGCAGGGCTGCGCGGGCGCACTGTGGTCATGCCCGGCAGGGTAGCGGCGGCGCCTCAGTCCGGCCGCCCGTCGCCGTGCGCGCGCACCCGCCCGCCGCTGACGGTGACCGCCGCCGAGCCCACCGGCGAGCCCGCCGGGGGGTGCTGGTCCACCACCCGGCCGTCGAGGCGGGGGTCGCGGACCGCCACGACGTACATCGTCCCCGCCAGCCCGGCCGCCCGCAGGCGGGCGTCGGCCTCGGCCGTGGTCAGCCCGACGAGGTCGGGCATGACCGGCCCGCCGCCGCTGCCGTCGGACACCGACAGGAGCACGCTGCCGGGGACCGGGACGCGGGCGCCCGCCGGCGGCTCCTGCGCCACCACCACCCCGGCCGGCGGCGGGGCGGACAGCGGCCGCAGCGGCGTCGCCAGCCGCAGCCGGCCCATGATCTCCTGGGCTTCGGCGACGGGCCTGCCGACCACACCGGGCACGACCGTCGTCGCCGGCGACGGCGGGGCAGGGAAGTCCTGGGGTGGGCGGCCGAGCGTGCCGAGCGCAGCGCTCATGAACCGCCGCCAGATCATGGTCGGCAGGCAGCCGCCGGTGACCCCGCCACCGCAGCGGCTGTCGCGCATGGCCCGCTGGGCGTCCTCGAAGCCCACCCAGGTCGCGGCGGACAGCTGCGGGACGTAGCCGATGAACCAGGCGTCCCCATAGTCCTGCGTGGTGCCGGTCTTGCCGGCTGCCGGGCGTCCCAGCGCCCCGTTGCGGCTGGCGGTGCCGTATTCGAGGGGGCCGCGCAGCAGCGCGGTCGCCTGGGCGGCCACCGCCGGCTCGACCGCGCGCCGGCAGTCGGGGTCGCGGCGGCTGATCGTGCGACCGTGGCGGTCGTGGACCTCGGCCACCGCGAACGGCTCGCAGCGCACGCCGCCGTTGGCCAGGGTGCCGAATGCCGAGGCCATGTCCAGGGGGAAGACCTCCTCGCCGCCCAGTACCGCCGAGCAGTGGGGCTCAAGCCGGCTGTGGGTGATGCCCAGCCGGCGGGCGGCGTCGACCAGTGCCTGCGGGCCGGTCTTCTGGTCGACCAGATGGGCGAAGTACACGTTGCTCGACAGGGCGGTCGCGCGGGGCATGTCCATCACCCCGCCGCCGGCGTCGGAGTAGTTCCCCGGAGTCCACGAGGTGCCGTCGGTCTGGCGGCAGGCGGGGCTGACGGACAGGTAGGGAGATGGCGTGTCGATCGTGTAGCCGGTGGGCACGCCGGCCTCCAGCGCCGCCACGATCGCGAACGGCTTGAAGGCCGAGCCGGGCTGGCGCCCGAACGGCGACCCCAGCCCGGGCACGGCCGCGGTGACCTCGGTCTCGCCGCTGCCCTGGCCGAACGGCTTGGGGCCGGTGCCCACGGCGAGGATCTCGCCGCTGCGGGGGTCGACGACGGCCAGCGCCGCCTGTGGGCCGTCCGGGTCGGCCAGGACGTCCCTGATCGCGTCGACGGCGAGCTCCTGCAGGCGCGGGTCGAAGGTCGTGCGGACGGTCAGCCCCCCGCTCAGCGCGGCGTAGTCGCGCGCCGCGGGGTCGTTGCCCAGCGCGGGGTCCTGCTTGAGCAGCTCGCGCACGTAGGCGACCAGGAAAGGGTCGGCGGGCGGCCGCGGCGGGGTGACCCTCAGCGCCGGGGGCGCCGAGCGCAGGCGCTGTGCGTCGGCGGCGCCGAGCAGGCCGGCGTCGGCCATCTGCGCCAGCACGATGTTGCGACGGAGGACCGCCGCCAGCGGGTTGCCCACCGGCTCGTTGTCTTCCGGTGCGCGGATGATGCCGGCCAGCAACGCCCCCTCGGCGACGGTCAGCTGCGACACCGGCTTGCCCCAGTAGTACTCGGCGGCGGTGCCGATGCCATAGACGGCGTTGCCGAAGTACGCCCGGTTCAGGTACTCCTCGAGGATCTGGTCCTTGGTCAGCTGCCGCTCGAGGTCGATGGCCCACAGGGCCTCCCGCAGCTTGCGCTCCAGGCTCCGGGCGGCGTCGCCGGTGAGCTGCTTGACCAGCTGCTGGGTGATCGTCGACCCGCCGCTGGTGACCTGCCCGGCGCGCACGTTGTCGACCGCGGCCCGCGCCACCGCCTGCCAGTTGACGCCGTGGTGCTGGCGGAAGTGGGTGTCCTCGGTGGCCACGACCGCGTCGACGACGTGGCGGGGGACGTCCGACAGGCGGACCGCGCTGCGGTTCACGTCGCGCAGGGTCGCCAGGACGGTGCCGTCGCGGGCCAGCACGACGCTGCGTTCGGGGGGCTCGCCGAGGCTGGCGGGCAGCGGCGGGATCGCCTGCAGCCGCTGACGGGCGGCGTCGACCGCTGCGTCCGCGACGCCGGCCGCCGGCACGAGGCTGGCCGCCAGCAGCGTCCCGGCCCCGCCGACGATGAGCCCGAGCAGCGCCAGGCGCAGCCCGGCCCGGCCCCACGTCGAGGGGCTGCCGAGGCGCTCGGCCACGGCCTCGAGCGCGGCTCTGGACGACATTGCGGCGACGGTCTCGACGGTCGGTCACCGGACAACGACGGCCTGTCGCGTTGAGCATACGCCTGGCGGCTGGCGACGGAGCATCGTCCAGGCGGCTCAGCCGCTGCGGTAGAGGTAGGCGCCGAGCTGGGTGAGCCCGCCGAGGTCGTGGACGTCGCTGGCCAGCAGCGGCACCTCGACCAGCGTCCTGGGGTCAACGCCGTGCAGCGCGGCGGCGACCGCCCACCGTTCCCGGCGGGCGACGACGACGCGGTCGGCGTGCAGGCGCAGCAGCGCGGCCACGGCCCGCCGCTCGGGTCCGCCGTCGTTCAGCCCGGCGACGGCGCGCTCGAGCTCGGCGGGTTCCAGACCGGCCAGGGTTGCCGGCGGGGGCGGCGTGGTGCGGTTGACCACCAGGCCCGCGGTCGGCATGCCGTCCTGGGCCAGGCGTTGGAGGAAGAAGCGCGCCTCGCGCAGCGCCGGCGCCTCGGGGACGGCGACGACCACGAACGCCGACGCCGGGCTCTGCAGCAGCTTGTAGACGCTCTGGGCGCGCCGCTTGAAGCCCTCGTACATCCCCTGGAACGACTCGAAGAACGCTCCCAGGTCCTCCAGCAACGCCGCTCCGGTGATGCGCGACGCGGCCTTCATGAACAGCCCTGTGCCCCGTCCCATCGCGCGGGTGGCCAGCCGCCCCGCCGCTGCACCCGGTGCGACCATCATCCGCAGGAAGCGGCCTTCGAGGAAGTCGGTGAGGCGCCTGGGTGCGTCGAGGAAGTCCAGCGCGCTGCGGGTCGGAGGCGTGTCGACCACGATGCAGCCGTACGCGCCGGTGCTGTGCAGGTCGTACAGCTTCTCCATGGCCATGTACTCCTGGGTGCCGGCCATGGAGTCCGACAGCTGCTGGTAGAAGTGGTTGGACTTGATGCGCCGGGCGCTGGCCGGGCTGGGAGCGTGGCGGTCGATCACCTCGTCGAAGGTGCGCTTCATGTCCAGGGTCATCGCCTCCAGCCCGTCCGCGCCGGGCACCGCCCGGGGGGTGTGCTCCAGAGCCGACAGCCCCAGCGACTGCGCCAGCCGGTGCGCCGGGTCGATCGTCACCACGATCGTGCGCCGTCCCCGCCGGGCGGCACCCAGGGCCAGGGCCGCGGCCACCGTCGTCTTGCCCACGCCCCCCGCCCCGGTGCAGACCACCACGTGACGCTCGGCGACGACCGGACCGAGGTCCCGGGCGCGGGCCGCCGTCGGCGCAGCGCGTGCGGTCACGCCACGGCCTCCTGCACCCGGCGGGCCAGCTCGGCGACCTCACGGGGGCCGAACTCGTCGCTGTGGACGTCGGGCAGCTCCAGCCGGGCCAGCTGCAGGGAGCGCGCCAGCAGCGCGCGCATCCGCTCCTGCAGCTCCAGCCGGTGCAGCTGGCGCAGGCCCAGCGCACGCAGGTCCGCGGCCGCCGCGGCGCCGACGTCGATGCCGGCGTCGGCGAGGATGGCCGCCACCTCGGCGCTGCCGAGGTCCTCGGTCAGCGCCTTGCGGCTCTCGGCGTCGAAGCGCCCGGGCAGCACCCGGTTGACGAGCACCGGTCCCAGGGTCACGCCCAGGGCCTCCAGCGCAGTCGCGCCTGCGATGGTCTCGCTCACCGGCATCTCCTCCAGCAGGGTGACGAGCTGGACGTGGGTGCGCCTGCCGTCGCCCAGCAGGTCGACGACCTGCTGGGCCTGCTCGCGGATGGGGCCCACGCCGACGAGTTCGGTGGTGACCTCGGGCGCTCGCAGGAAGCTGGTGATGCGCCCCGTGGGCGGTGCGTCGACGACCAGCAGGTCGTAGCGGAAGCGCCCGGCCAGGTCGCGGGCGCGTTCCAGGTCCATGACCTTGCCGATGAGCAGGAGGTCCTTGACGCCGGGGGCGACGGCGGTCGCGAACTCCGCCGCCGCCGAGCTGGCCAGGAGCCTGGACAACCGCCGGCCACCGTAGAAACGCTCCAGGTACTCTCCCAGCGACGCCTCCGGGTCGATGGACAGTCCCCACAGCCCTGGGCGGTACTCCCGCGCCGCGAAGCCCCACGGCTCCGTGTCCAGCAGCCGGGCGAAGGCCTGGCGACCTTCCAGCTCCACCAGCGCCGTGCGCCGCCCGCTGCGTGCCCCGGCGACCGCCAGCGCCGCCGCGACGGTGGACTTGCCGGTCCCGCCCTTGCCGCTGACGATGAGCAGCCGTCGATCGAGCAGCGTCGCGTCCTCCATGGCTCGTCCCTGTCGGGGTGCCGCGCGGGGCGGGTGATCGCCGCTGGCGCCCCGCCCTAGAATCGCACCGTGTCCCCCCCTCCGCGCGTGGGTCGCGGCCTGCTCCGATGCGGGCTGTGGTCGCTGGTGTTGCTGGCCGGTCTGCTGCTGGTCGCGCCGGCGACCCGGGCACAGGAGGCCCGGGCCGGGGCCCTGGTCGACGTCGTGGAGGTCTCGGGCCCTCTGGACCGGGCGACCGTAGGCCACGTCGCCGACACGATCGCCAAGGCCGGACGCGACCGCTCGGAGGTCGTCGTGGTCCAGCTCGACACGCCCGGGGCGCTGGGGGTATCGCCGGACGAGCTGGTCGAGACGGTTGCCTCCAGCCCGGTGCCGGTGGTCGCCTGGGTCGGGCCGGCGGGGGCTCGGGCGTCGGGCGCCGGCATGCTGGTCGCCTACGGCGCGCACCTGTTGGCGGTGGCTCCCGGCGCGACGCTGGGCCCGGCCACGCCGCTGGACCTCAC
>DASZOD010000089.1:0-8249 GCA_035550935.1 Egibacteraceae bacterium
CCGCTGCTGCGCCGGCCGGTCGGCCCGCTGGCCGACGCGCTGACCGCGGTGGGCGCCGAGGTCGACGCGGCCGGCGGCTTCCCGCCCGTGCGGGTGGCCGGCGGCGGGCTCGACGGCGGCGCGGCCACGGTCGACGCCAGCGCCAGCAGCCAGTTCGCCAGCGCGCTGCTGCTCGTGGCGCCGTACGCGCGCGCCGACCTCAGCGTGCGCGCCGCCGGGGCGGGCGCGGTCGGCTACGTCGCGCTGACCGCCGAGCTCATGTCCTCCTGGGGAGCCGAGGCCCGTCAGGTCGCCGCCGACACCTGGCAGGTGACCGCCGGACGGGGCTACCGGGGCGGCACCCATCGGGTGGAGTACGACGCCAGCGCCGCCGCCCACCTGCTCGCCGTGGCGGTGGCCACCGGTGGCCGGGTGACGGTCACGAACGCCGCCCCCCGGACGCTGCAGCCCGACGCGGCCGTCACCGAGGTGTTCGCCGCCATGGGGGCGACGGTGCGCCGCAGCGACCAGGAGCTGACGGTGACCGGCCCGGCGCGGCCCGACCCGGTCGACGTCGACCTGGCCGCCATGCCCGATCAGCTGCCGACCGTGGCGGTGCTGGCCGCGCTGGCCGCGGGGACCTCGCGCGTGCGCGGGGTCGCGGTGGCGCGCCTGCACGAGAGCGACCGGCTGGCAGCGCTCGCCCGCGAGCTGGGCAAGCTCGGTGTCACGGTGGACGAGCGGCCCGCTGAGCTGCGCATCCACGGCGGCCGGCCGTCGGGGCCCGCCCGCCTGCGCACCTACCACGATCATCGCCTGGCGATGGCGTTCGCGGCGCTGGCGGCGCGGGTGCCCGGGATCGTGGTCGAGGAGCCGTGGTGCGTGACGAAGACCTATCCGAGGTTCTGGCACGACCTGCGCGGTCTCGGCGTGGCCTGGCAGGAGGACAGCCGGTGACGGTCGTGGCCATCGACGGGCAGGCCGGCGCGGGCAAGTCCACGGTCGCCGCGGCGCTCGCCGAACGGCTGGGCCTGGCCCACGTCGACACGGGCGCCTACTACCGGGCGGCGACGCTGGCGGTGCTGCGCGCCGGCGTCGACGTCGCCGACGAGCGGGCCTGCGCCCGGATCGTCGCCGACGCCCGCATCGGCCGTGAGGGTGGGCGCACCCTGCTGGACGGCGAGGACGTCGAAGACGAGATCCGCGGCCCGGCCGTGACCGCCGCGGTGTCGACGGTGGCCGCCCACCGGGGGGTCCGCGCCGCCCTGCTCGACCTGCAGCGCCAGGCGGTCACCGCGCCCGGCGCCGTGGTCGAAGGCCGCGACGCGGGCACCGTCGTGGTGCCCGAGGCCGAGGTCAAGGTGTGGCTCACCGCCGGCCCCGAACGGCGGGCCGAGCGTCGCGCCGCCCAGCTGGGCGCCCCCGACGCCGACACCGTGTCGGCGCACGCCGCCGACCTCGCGCGCCGCGACGCCGAGGACGCGGCGCGGATGGCGCCGGCGCCCGACGCGATCGTCGTCGACACCACGCAACGCAGCGTGGAGTCGCTGGTCGACGAGCTCGCCGCCCGCGTGCGCGCGGCGGGTGCGCTGCACGGAGCGGTCGAGTGAACCGGGCCGAAGGGCTGCCGGCGGTGGCGGTGGTAGGACGGCCCAACGTGGGCAAGTCGACGCTCGTCAACCGCCTCGTCGGCCGTCGAGAGGCGATCGTCGAGGCCCGGCCCGGGGTGACCCGCGACCGCACCAGCCACGCCGCCGAGTGGCGCGGGCGGCGCTTCGCGATCGTCGACACCGGCGGCTGGAGAGCCCCGGGGGACCCGGCCGCCGGCCGGCTCGACGCGCTGGTGACCGCTCACGCTCAGCGCGCAACCGAGGTCGCCGACCTCGTGCTGTTCGTCGTCGACGCCACCACGGGCGTCACCGAGGAGGACGCGGCCGTGGCCGGGCGGCTGCGGTCGGCCGAGGTGCCCGTCCTGCTGGTGGCCAACAAGGTCGACACCGGCGGCTTCGAGGCGGCGCTGGCCGAGCTGTACCAGCTGGGGCTGGGAGACCCGGTGGCGGTCAGCGCGCTGCACGGCCGCGGCGCCGGGGACCTGCTCGACGAGGTCGTGGACCGGCTGGGAGGCGCCGGGGTGTTCGACCTGCCGGCCGGGGCCGACGGGGTCGAGCCGGGCGTGGCCCTGATCGGGCGCCCCAACGTGGGCAAGTCGTCGCTGTTCAACCGGCTGGTCGGTGAGGAGCGCGCGATCGTCGACGAGCGTCCCGGCACCACCCGCGACACGGTCGACACCGTCCTGACCGTCGACGGGCGCGGCTACCGCTTCCTGGACACGGCCGGGCTGCGGCGGCGGACCCGCAAGGTCGACGGCGTGGAGTACTACAGCACCGTGCGCACGGTGCGGGCACTGGAGTCGGCGGCGGTGGGCCTGCTCGTCGTCGACGCCTCCGAACCGGTCGCGGAGCAGGACCAGCGGCTGGCCCGCCAGATCCTCGACGCCGGGCGGGCCATCGTGGTCGTGCTCAACAAGTGGGACCTGGTCGACGACGACCGCCGCGCCGAGCTCGAGCGGGAGCGCGACCGCCTGCTGCGCTTCGTCGACTTCGCGCCGCTGGTACGCACCTCGGCGCTCAGCGGCCGCGGCGTCAAGCGGGTACTGCCGGCGATCGACTCGGTGCTGGCCGAATGGTCGAAGCGCATCCCCACCGCGGCGCTCAACCAGTGGCTGGGCGACGTGCTGGCAGCGTCGGCCCCCCCCGCGCGGGCCGGCCGCGGCGTTCGGCTGCGCTACGTGACCCAGGTCGCGGTCGGGCCCCCCACCTTCCGCTTCTTCGCGACGGGGCCGCTGCCGCCGGCGTACGAGCGCTACCTGGAACGGCGCCTGCGGGAACACTTCGGCTTCGCGGGGACGCCGCTGGTCGTCGGCGTGCGGGTCCGCACCCGCTGGGAGCAGCGCGGCCGCGACGGCGCGCGCCCGGGCAACGGCCGACGCCGCCGTTGAGCTCGGTGCCGGCCGGCGGCTACACGCCGCAGCCGGGCGTGCCGGTCCAGACCAGTTCGGGCGCGGTGGGCTGTCCGGTCTCCGCTGAGGCGAACGTCACCGTGGTCGTGGCGTCCGCCACCGTGGACGCGATCGCCACGACCAGCCCCGGTCCCTGCTGCGCGCCGCCGGCGCCCGGCGTTCCGGTCGGCGCCAGCTCGCCGCGCACCCAGCCCGCGTACAGGTCGGTGATGTTCCAGCGCAGGCGACCGGGGGTGCCGTCGGTGAAGGCCAGGGCCCCCGGCCGCTGGTCGGTGGGCAGCGCCTGGGGGACGGCCTCACCGGGCGCGAGCCCCTGGAGGTCAGCGAGTCCGGACGGGTAGGCGGCCAGCTCGGCCGGGGTGGCCTCGACCACGGTCAGTTCGAGGTCCACGCCGGCGATGCACCCGGGATTGCCGGGGATGGTCGCGAACTGCAGGTGGAGGCTTCCCGCTCCGGTGGGCCCGTCCAGCTGCAGCCGCTCGGCGTCGGTCTGGCTCACCACGCCCCCGGCGACGGCCAGGTCCGTCAGCGGGGTCACCGAGCCGTCCTGAACGGGGCCGCCGGCGGCGGGCCCCGCCGGCGACTCCGGCGGCGGCCCCGCATCGACCTCGGCGGCGCCGGGGTCGCGCTGCTGCGGTGGCGCCACCGCGAGCAGGTCGCCCAGGGCGTCGCGCAGCAGGAGCAGCGACAGGAGCGCGACGACGACCAACCCGAGGATGGCGCCCAGCCACCGCATCGCCCCGGGAGCGGGCTCCATGTGTCTCCTCCTGGCGTGCCGGCGGTCACCCTAGCGCAGCGACCGAGCGGCCGCAGAGGGCCGCCGGGGCCGATTTCGCGTGACTGCCGCTAATGAGCGCGGTACGGTGCGTCTACCGGTCAACCCTGGGGGGAGGCTGTGTCACCTCAGCGATCGTGGCGTCTCCTGTTCGTCGCCTTCGGTGCTGCCCTGGCGCCCTTGCCGGTCGCCTACGCTGCGGGGGGCGCCGACCGCGGCGCGCAGCCGCAACCGCAGCCCACCATCTGCCCGGCACCGGCCCCGGAGGATCCGCCGGTCGACCTGCCGGTGGCCTGTCCGACGGCCGAGCCAGAACCTGAACAGCCGAGAGCCTCGGAGCCGGCCGAGCGCGAGCCGGAGGCGTCGCCCCCCGCGTCCTCGCCAGCGCCGCAGGCTCCTCCTCCGGCCGTGGCCCCGCCGGCGGCCGGGCCGGCGCCTGCGGCCGCCCCGGGGCCGGGCATGGCCTGGCCGCAGCTGCAGTCGTCCAGCCAGATGTTCGCCGGCTCGGTGCCCGTGCCCGAGGTCGGGCTGCCGCTGGTGGGGCCTCCAGCGGCCCCGCCCCTGGTGCTGGTCGCACCGCCCGCCGGCGGGGACGAGTGGGCGCCGCGGCAGGTCGCGCCAGCTCGGCTGGCCCTGGCCAAGGTCTCGGTGCCGAAGCCCGGCGACCCCTGGGAGCTGCTGCTGAGCATGACCAGCGGGCTGCTGCTGTTGGGCATCGTCGCCACGCACCTGCTGCGCGAGCGCCAGGGGCTGCCCGAGCGCCTGGCGCCGCGCTGGGCGGGCATGCCGGCGGCGGGCCCGGTGCGATCGGGCAGCCGGCTCACCGGGTGGGCAGGGCGGCGGAGACCAAACCAGCGGCTGGGCGCTGCCGCAGAGCACCTGGGACGCCGGCGGCCGGCGCGCAAGGCCCGGCGGGAGCAGGCGCGGGCGGACCGCGGGTCCTCGAGACGCTTCCGGGTCCTGGGGGCGCCGGCGCGGCTCGTGGGACGGCGGCTCACACGACGCCGAGCGCGCTGATGGCCCAGATCAGCGTGACCGCGCCGAAGAAGTCGACCGACGAGGTGACGACCGGGATGCCGTAGGTGTCGGGGTCGACGCCGATGCCGACGGCGGCGACGGTGCCGTAGTAGGCGATGACGACGACGAAGCCGACGGCGAGCGCGCCCGCGGCCATCGTGGCGACCACCATCGCCACCATCCCGGGGCTGGCCTGGCCCAGCAGTCGGCCGACCAGGTGGGCCCCGACCGCGTTGAACAGGAACACCGGCGCGCCCAGGAGGAACACCAACGCGCCGTCGCGACGCGCGTCGGCGCCGGGCAGCCGGCGGGGCTCGATCATGCCCAGGTGCAGCTTGCTCGCCAGCCGGGCCGACAGGATGCCGCCGAGAGCGCCGGCGCTGCTGATGAACGCCGGCAGCAGCACGAGCAGCGCAGGCAACGCGGTGAACGTCTCCAGGCGGTGTTCGATGGCCAGGCCCGACAGCGTGCTCAGGCACATGGCGACGAACAGGATCGGCGTCGACTCGCGCACCACCCCGCGCAGGGTGGCCATCGTCGAACGCCACCCGCCCACGAAGACGACCGCCGAGACCACGATCAGGGTGACCGCAGCCACGCTGGCAACCACATGGTCGTCGACGAGGAACGTCGCCAGCCACAGCGCCGGCAGCGTGAGCACGTCCCCGAGCGTCGACACGAGCGGGGCGGTGACGTTGTCGAGGTCCCAGCCGTAGCGGGCCGATCCGGCGGCCAGGGCCACGGCTGCCACCAGCACGACCAGCGAGGCGAGGAAGCCGCCGAGGGTCGAGATCAGGGCCAGGTCCAGAAACGAGATCGTGTTCGCCAGCCCGAGCCCGACCGCGACGGTCTTCACGACCACGGCCAGCAGCACCGACATGGACAGGGTCAGCACGAGCGACGCACCAACGTTCTGGGCCAGCACCCCGTCGCGCCGAGCCGACAACTCGAAGGTGCCGGTGTGGATGGTGGTGCTCAGGCGGTTGCCGAACGCCGAGAAGATGTTGCCCCGCAGCCCGATGGCGGCGGGCACGAGCATCAGCAGCCCGGGAAGCGCGTCCAGGGTGGCGGCGATGGCGCCCAGGAACGCGCCGGCGACCAGGCTGGTGGTGGAGTTGAGCGCCAGGGCGACGAGGCTCTGACGGGCCACCTCGCCGCCGCCCAGCAGGCCTCGCAGCCGGACGACGAGCTGCCGCAACAGGCGTCGCAGCCGGACGACGAGCCGCTGCAGCCACCGTCGCAGCGCGCGTCCGGCCAGCCGAACACGATCCCAGGCCGCTGCCCCGGCCGGAGCCAGGCGCCTTCGTGCCACAGGGCGGTCACCTCCGCGGGTTGCCGGGACGGCGACCGCTGGCCTCAAACGATCAGCGTGGCGACCGCGCCGCCAAGGTGGGCATCGGACCGGACAGCAGACGGGATGTCGCCGCGGTCACAGCGCTGTCCGAGTCTACCCCGGCCTTGTCGGGCGTCCTGGCGCGGCTGCGATGATGCAGGGCAAGCGAGGAGAGGGACTGGCATGGACAAGTTCGTGGCGTTCGTGGCGTTGGCGACGCTGGCGCTGGCCGGCTGCGCCGGCGAGGAGGCGGGACCGGGCACCGCCGGCCCGCAGACCGCCACCGAGGAGCAGACCGTCACCGAGGAGCAGACCGTCACCGAGGCCCCGCCGGTGCAGCTGGAAGGCCCGGTGAACGACCACGGCACCCAGGAGTTGACCGGCGACAGGCTTGAGATGGAAGCCGACGACTTCTACCTCGCGCCGACGTACGTCAGGGCCCAGCCGGCAGCGACCGTGGCGGTCGAGGTCTTCAACGAAGGCGACGCCACTCACACGTTCACCATCGACGGGCAGGACGTCGACGTCGAGGTGGCACCCGGCGAGCGCACGACCGTGCAGGTGGAGGTGCCCGACCGCGCCCATCTGCGCTACTACTGCCGCTTCCACGAGGGCCAGGGCATGCAGGGCGCGTTCGTGGTGGACTAGGCCCAGATGGCGACGAGTCGTCCTGACTCCGGGTCCATCTCCCGTGGGTGCGGGAAGCTGATCCCATCGCCGCGCAGCAACCGGTCGGACTCCAGGCTGCAGCTGCGGCGTCGAGCATGTCGTTGACGCCTGCGTGTTATCCGGCGTCATCGAGCAGACCCAAGGCGATGCCCTCCAGTTCGAGAGCGGCTTACGCTCGCGCATCCCCGCCCAAGTGCGCTTCGGCGACCGAGCGGGATGGCCGAGCTTCAGCGCGTAGGAGACCTCCGGATGCACCTCCCAGATGGGGACAGAAGCGCGCAGCGCCCAGCCGTCGGCCTCCAGGATCTTCGGACCGAGTGCGAACGCCTGCTGACTGATGCCCCGCCCGGTCAACCGTCTCGACGTCGCTGTCGCCTCGGCATGCGTCGATGCCATCAAAGCGTCGCGCACCGGCGTGAAGAACCCGACGAGCTGCGAGCACCGACGAAACCCTCGGGGCCGCTGGGACGGTATGCGGTCCTTCGATGCAGCCGCATGGATCGCGCAGGAGGACTGGCCCGGCGGGCAGCGTCACGCAGTCGACTCGCCGGCGTGACCGGGGCCCCAGATAGTGGTCCACCTGTTGTGGGAATCCGAGAGTCCAGCATGTGGACGGAGGACGACCACGATGAAGCGACACCCCACTCCTGAGCAGATCGTCCACAAGCTCCGCGAGGGCGAGCGCATGCTCAACGAGGGCAAGGCCATCACCGAGGTGATGCGCCACCTCGGGATCGCCGAGAGCACCGGGAACCGCTGGCGCAACCAGTACGGGGGCATGAAGGCCGACGAGGGCCAAGCGGCTCCGGCAGCTTGAGTCCGAGCACGCCCGGCTGAAGCACTGCTCGCCGAGCCCGAGCTCGACAAGGCGATGCTCAAGGAGCTGGGCCGAGGAAGGCTTCTGACCTCGGAGCGCCAACGTCGGGCCGTCGTGGCCGTGACGGAGCGCTTCGGAGTCTCCGAGCGCCGGGCCTGTCGCGTCGCCGGCCAGCACCGCTCCACCGAGCGCCTGGCTCCCCGGCCCGTCCCCGACGCCGAGGCCAAACTGCGGCGGATCCTTCGGGGCCATCGCCCGCACCCATCCCCGCTGGGGCTGGAAGACGGCCCATGCGATCCTGCGCCGGGAGGGATGGGCCATCAACCGCAAGCCCAGGCAGCGCCTTGACGATCTGAGGGCCTCAGGAGGCCCGCACCGTGCAAGCGCAGGCGACGCCGTCCCGACGCCGGGTCGGAGCTGTTCCGGCCGAGCGTCCCGACAGGTGTGGGCGCTGGACTTCCAGTTCGACGAGACGGCTGACCAGCGGCGTCTGAAGCTGCTGAACGTCGTCGACGAGCACACCCGGGAAGCCCTGGCCATGCGCGTGGGGCGCAGCTGCGACGCCGAACATGTGGTGGCGGTGATCGAGAGCCTCGTCGCCACCCGGGCAGCGTCCGAGCACCTGCGCATGGGACAACGG